>JBAXNZ010000021.1:0-10233 GCA_037133515.1 bacterium | reverse complement strand
GTAGTTACGATCTACTTTTTCGAATCATGGTAAGCGCTAAATCCGATTATTTTTTTCTCTTTTACTGGTGGCGGTTCCAAGAGTTTCTTAAGAGTATCAAAAACAACCTTAAACTGAATATTATACTTTTTTTCCATGTTCTCAATTTTTCGTTTAAGTTCTGCATAATTTAAAGCTAATCGCTTTAAATTTACAAAAGCACGCATAATCTGAATATTTACTAATACAGCGCGTCTACTATGCAATACGCTTGAAAGCATAGCGACACCTTGTTCTGTGAAAGCATAAGGCAGGTAACCACCTAAACTCTGTATTGAAGGTATCACATTCTGTGATACCATGATTTTCACTTCCTCTTCGGTAAGCCTAAACATAAAATCTTCTGGAAATCTTTCCCAGTTTCTTTTAACCTGTTGCCTCAAAGCTATAGGTTTTACTCCATATAGCTCTGCGAGATCCTTATCCAACATCACTCTTTTACCTCTGATTTGAAAAATTTTGTCCTCGATTTTCTCAATAAATGTTGTTTTATTCATCTCTAGCCTCCTTTTATTTTTTTCTATTTATAATAGACGTAATAAGAGGCAAAATCTAACAGGAAATTATATCGACTAAGATCTTAGATCCTGCGGCAATATGCCGCAGGATCAAGCAAAATTTAAGCGCCAGCTGGCAAATTTTGCTTGACTTTTTAATTAATTTTAGTTACTATTATAATAGTAGTCTTATAATACAACTATTATAGTATATGAAGGAACTCCAAGCGAAGAATTTGATAGCTAAGAATATCAGGGGCCTCAGGCTTAAAACAGGCGTTTCACAGGACCGCCTCTCTAAGCTTGCGGACTTATCGCTGAATACTATTGTAAAGATAGAGTCAGGTAAAAATAATAATCCTACTATAGTAACATTGGCTAAGATTGCAAAATCGTTTAATGTTCGGGTGGATGATTTAATAAGATGAAGAAATTACTAATCTCTGCTTTTCTGGTATTGGCATACATGCGGATGAGTTACGCCCAGGAATCGCTTACCTGGGGAGCCTGTATTGAAGAAGCCCGCAAGAACCACCCTGATTTAATTTCTGCGCAGGAGGGCGTAAAACAGTACGAGGCCGGAAAGAAGATTAGCGCAAGCACTCTTTACCCTCAGATAGATAGTAGCGCAGATGCCTCTAGGGAGAGAACAAAGACTACCGCCTCAGGCAAGACAACCAAAAAGACCGATAATTCCTTCGGGTATGGAGTAACAGGCAGCCAGCTGCTCTTTGACGGGCGTAAGACTGCCAATGATGTAAAGGCCGCTTCAGAGAATATAAAAGCCGCCGAGTTTAATTACAAGTTTACATCTTCTGAGGTAAGATTGCGGCTGCGCACCGCCTTTATTAATTTATTAAAGGCGCAGGAATCATTAAAAATCACTCAAGATATCTATGATATCAGAAGAGGAAATTTAGAGTTGATTACCTTGCGCTATGAATCCGGGATAGAGCATAAGGGGGCGTTGTTGACTGCAGAGGCCAATCTTGCCCAGTCTGAATTTGAAATTGCCCAGAATAAAAGAGCGCTTGAGGTCGCGCAAAGAGAGCTGATTAAAGAGGTGGGCAGGGTTAAGTTTTCGCCTATCAGCGTAGCAGGAGAATTCAGGGTGTCTGATACGGCTTTAGAAAAGCCTGATTTTGAGGCCTTAGCTAATAAGAATCCGTCTTTAGGGAAGCTGGCTGCGCAGAAGAATGCCGCCTCCTTCGGGATTAAGGCTGCAAAAGCAGATTTCTTTCCGCAGCTTTCAGCGCAGACAGGAGCCAGTAAAAGCAATTCTCACTGGCCGCCTGATGATGAACAGTTGAGCGCCGGGCTTAGCTTATCGCTTCCTTTATTCGAAGGCGGATTAAGATTGGCGCAAGTTGCGCAGGCAAGAGCTATCTTTAACCAGGCCGAAGCGAATCTTCGCAGCACAAAAGACAGTATTATTTTAACCCTCCAGCAGTCCTGGGCCGCACTTCTGGATGCAGTAGGGACAGTAAAGGTGCAAAATAAATTTTTGGCAGCCATAGAAGAGCGTGCCAGAATTTCTGAGGCGCAATATTCTCTGGGGTTGATTCAATTCGATAACTGGACGATTATTGAAGACCAGCTGGTAAATGCAAAAAAGAGTTTTCTCGATGCCCAGGCCAATGTTTTGTTGGCTGAGGCTAGCTGGGTGCAGGCGAAAGGAGAGACGTTAGAATATGCGAATTAAAAAATTAAAAATGTTTATTATTATAGTGTTCATCTTAGGCCTGACCGCAGTAGCTATAACATGGATGAAGCAAGAAAAACCATCCTCTGATGAAGTCTTCAGGGAGATAACGCCTACTATCGGTTCTATCAGGACCTTTATTTCCTGCACCGGTACAGTGCTTCCTAAAAACCGCCTTGAGATAAAACCTCCGGTTAACGGAAGGATTGAGCGTGTTCTAGTCCAGGAAGGAGATAAGGTAAAAACCGGCCAGATCCTGGCATGGATGAGCTCAACCGAGAGAGCGGCTTTGCTGGATGCGGCACGGGGTAAAGGAGAAGAGTCTTTGAAATACTGGCAAGAGTCCTATAAACCTATACCGTTACCAGCCCCTATTGTTTTCGAAGTAATTGTTGCCAAAACACAGCCGGGCCAGACCGTGACTTCAGCTGATGCCATTGTGGTGCTGTCAGATCGCCTGATTATCCGGGCGCAGGTGGATGAAACGGATATCGGAAAGATCACTTTAGATACCAAGGCAATTATAAGCCTTGATGCCTATCCGGATACAAAGCTAAATGCCTCGGTCGGCCATATCTATTATGAATCAAAAACAGTCAACAATGTTACTATCTACGAAATTGATTTAGTCCCGCAAGAGGTGCCGTCATTTTTTCGCTCAGGGATGAATGCCACAGTAGATTTTATAGAACAGAGCAAAGAGGGCACCTTACTTATTCCGGTTGAGGCGGTATACAGGGAAAAAGAAGAGACATATTGCCTCGTGCGGCAAAATAACGGCACAGCTCCAGCGAAGGTGCGCGTAATGCTGGGCGTCTCTGATGATAAAAATATAGCAGTGCTCTCCGGGATTACCGAGAAAGACCGGATAATAATAAAGTCAAAAAAATATAGCCTCCCCCAGAATACCAGGGGCAAGAACCCGTTTATGCCCGGGCATTAAAGGACATGATCGAACTAAAAAATATATATAAGACTTACCATATGGGCGAGATAGAAGTCAAGGCCCTTGAGGATATTTCTTTATCCATAGCGCCGGGTGAGTTTGTGGCGATTATGGGGCCTTCGGGTTCAGGTAAATCGACACTGATGCATATGCTGGGTTTGTTGGATAGGCCTGACGCGGGAGAGTATTATCTGGGCAAGAAAATGGTCAACGGGCTTTCCGATGAGGAGATTTCAGCGGTACGGAATCGCCTGGTTGGTTTTGTATTCCAGCAATTTCATCTCTTGCCCAGGATGACCGCCTTAGAGAATGCTACCCTTCCTTTAGTATATGCCGGGAAACGTCATTTAAAAGAAAAGGCCAGAGAGAAGATTAATGAAGTCGGGCTTGCTGACAGGATGAATCACCGGCCGAATGAGCTTTCCGGGGGCCAGCAACAGCGCGTAGCTATTGCTAGGTCATTAGTGAACGAACCCCTTATCATTATGGCTGATGAGCCGACAGGAAACCTGGATTCAAAAAGCCAGGAAGAGATAATGGCTATTCTTAAAAGTTTAAATCAAAAAGGCAAGACCATTATTATGGTTACCCACGAAAAAGAAGTCGCTGCCCATGCCAGGCGCATTATTCATATGCGCGACGGCAGGATTATCTCTGATGAAAAGGCAGCCGCTGCCCTAGGATCTCCGGCTGAAAGTCAGGCGGATAAGATAATTGAGGTGGTGTTATCTAAAACCGAGAGAAAGGCCAGGGAAACCGAATTCTTGGATTACCTGCGCCAGGCAGGCGTAGCCATGGTAACGCATAAGATGCGTTCTTTCTTATCTATCCTGGGGATATTAATCGGTGTTGCCGCGGTTATCGCTATGCTTGCCCTGGGCCAGGGCGCTAAGGAATCAATTGAACAGCAGCTGGCGTCTTTGGGTTCTAATCTTCTGGTAATCAGGCCAGGTTCTTCAAGAGTCCAGGGAGTGGCTATGGAGGCCGGCACAGTAACGCGTTTTACCCTGCAGGACGTGGCAACTATCGCCAAGCTATCCGAGGTAGTCAAGAGCGTCAGTCCCTCGGTATCCGGCAGGGGACAGATGGTCTATGCCAATAAAAACTGGAATACCAGGGTAGAGGGCGTTGGCTCAGATTACGCTACGATGCGCGCTGCCTCTCCGGCAGTGGGAAGATTCTTTAGCGAAGATGAGGTAAAGATGCGGGAGCGCCTTATCGTGCTTGGCGCAACGGTGGTAAGGCAGCTTTTTGGGGAGGCTAATCCTATCGGTGAAACCATAAAGCTTAATCTGACAAATTTTAAAGTCATAGGCATTTTGCCTGCCAAAGGAGCAAATACTTTTCATGATCAAGATGACACGGCAGTTATCCCTGTTACTACGGCCATGTTTCGGGTTTTTGGCAAGGAATACGTTGATTCTATCAATGTAGAAATAAAGAGACCTGACCTGCTTGACTTAGCGCAGGAGGAAATTTCCGGGCTAATTATTAAGCAGCACCGTCTTGCTAAGGATGAAGAAGGCTCGTTTCAGATCCGGAATATGGCTGACATTAAGAATACGCTTGAATCCACCACTAAAACAATGTCGCTATTATTAGGCTCGATCGCCGCTATATCGTTATTAGTAGGAGGTATAGGTATTATGAATATTATGCTCGTATCGGTATCTGAACGCACGCGCGAGATTGGCTTGCGTAAGGCAATCGGAGCCAATAATAAAGATATCATGGTACAATTTCTTATTGAAGCCATACTAATGTCTTTTCTGGGAGGAATCTTTGGTGTCTTATTAGGGACCGGGATAGCAGTTCTTATAACTCTTTTTGCCGGATGGGCGGTGAGGGTTTCTTCGTCTTCGATAATTCTTGCCACGACGTTTTCATTAGTCGTGGGGATAGTTTTCGGAATTTGGCCGGCCCAAAAGGCCTCTAAGCTGGATCCTATCGAAGCATTGAGATACGAATAAATATTGAAGCAATAATAATCATGCTATATAATTGATAATATGACTGTCCTAGAAAAGATTAAACACCTTCCCATCACCACTAAACTTGTCCTCAGTTTTTTATTTATTGCCCTGCTGCCCTTAATTATCTCTACCTATATAAGCTACAATAGCTCCCGCGAGGCCTTAAGAGAAGCAGTATCCAGAAGCCTTTTAGCCATAGCGGATAACAAGATAAATCAGATTGAGGCCTACCTTAATGCCAAAAGGGATGCCGTAGAGGGGTTATCCTACGATTCGGATATTATCGATATCCTAAAGAAGTTTACCGCGGCTTATAATAATGGCGGAATCGAATCCGAAGAGTATAACAAAGTAATGGCAGAATATAAACCGTTCCTCTCCTATACCCAGCGTTCATTGGGGTATACCGACCTTATGCTTGTTTCTGCTGACGGCAATATCGTCTTTTCTATCAACAAAACAGAACTGCGCTCACTCTATGAGATAGCACTCTATGACAAAAGTTCTAAATTAGCCCAGGCCTTCATTATGGCCAAAGAATCATCACAAATACAAATGTCTGATTTTCAATATAATCAGCAACGTGATAAGGCCTTTGTTTTTATAGCTGCTCCAATTTCATTTGGCGGTAATTTTCTGGGGTCTATTGTAGTGGAGATGGACAATAAAGGACTCAGCGCTCTTGCCTTGGATTATAAAGGGCTGGGAGATAGCGGGGAAGCCTCGATTGCCTTTAAAGAAAAAGACCTCGCCGTCTTTATCACTCCTTTACGTTTTGATCCCCATGCTGCTTTTAAGAAAAAGATAGTTATGGGGGCGCAGGAAGGCAGGGATATCCAAAAGGCGGTTGGAGGAGAGAGCGGTTCGGGTTCTGTCATTGATTATAGGGGTAAAAAGGTCTTGGCGACATGGAAATATCTACCCAGCTTCCGGCTAGGAATAACAGCAAAGATAGACGCGCAAGAGGTATTTACTGCAGCCACCCGCTTGAGGAATACGCTGATTGAATTCAGCTTATTGCTTTTCGTTATGGTGCTTGCCATAGCCCTTGTGATGGCGCACTCCATTGCCAACCCGATTAAGGAATTGACCAGAGTTTCTTCGGTGATTGCTGGCGGAGACCTCTCTGCCCGGGCAATGATAGCTACGCAGGATGAAATCGGTGATTTAGCCGATTCCTTTAACCTGATGACCGGTAATCTGATAGAGGCTAAGGCCAGCGTGGAACGGGAGAGAGAAAAATTAGAAGAGCAGAAAAAACTTTTAGAAAAGGCAAATCAGGAGCTGGATAGTTTCGTTTATACGGTCAGCCATGATTTACGCGCTCCTTTAAGGGGGGTTGCGGCATTTGCCAATTTTCTGGAAGAAGACTATCTTGATAAGCTCGATGAACAGGGAAAGGAAAACCTGCGCGAGATAGTAAAGGGGACAAGCCGTATGAACCTTTTGATCGAAGACCTGCTTACCCTTTCGCGCATCTCCCGGATCAAAAATCCCTATGAAGACGTAGATATGCGCGGGCTCATTGATTCTATATTAGAAAGAGTAAAGTTTGATATCAAAGAAATGAAGGTCGAATTGAATATCCAGGAGGGCCTGCCGCGTGTGCGCTGTGACCGGATTAAAATGAGCGAAGTATTCTTAAATTTAATTAATAATGCAATAAAGTTTTCGACGAAAAATAATAAATGTAATCCTCGGGTAGAGATAGGCTATGCCGATACGGGAGGATTCCATCAGTTCTTTGTCCGGGATAACGGTATCGGAATAGACCCGCAATATCACCATCAGGTTTTTGGCATATTTAAACGCCTGCATTCCAGCGAAGAATATCAGGGGACAGGCGTGGGATTAAGCATTGTGCAGCGGGTAGCCGATGATCATGGCGGAAAGGTCTGGATAGAATCCGAACTGGGCAAAGGAGCCACCTTTTATTTTACTATACCCAAAGTCTTATCCGAAAAGCTAGCTTAAGCTTAAAATAGGAGAAGCAATGGCTAAGAAAGTGTTGGTTATCGATGACAATGAGCAGGATAGGAAGATCGCAGAAAGGTATCTGAAGAAGTCCGGTTATAATGATATCATTATGGCGGTAAACGGCCAGGAAGGCTTGAGTAAAGTTAATGCCGAAAATCCTGGGCTGGTGATTCTGGATACCATGCTTCCGGATATTTTAGGTTTTGAGGTGTGCCGGAAAATCAAAGATAGCAAAGGCCCCCAGGCTCCGGTGGTGATTATGATGACCGGGGCAGTAGATGCAGTAGATGCCGTGAAGGCCAGACAATCAGGAGCCGATGATTATTGCGTCAAGACCGCTGATGGCGGCCCGCTCTTAGCCGCGCTAAAGAATATTTCTGACAAAGATATCGATCCACATACCTAAAAATGGCGCAAGTCAAAATAAATATAATTATTGCAGGGGCAGGGCAAAAGGCCAAGGCACTGCTTGAATTGCTGCATAGTCATAACGCTATCCGTATCCTGGGGGTAGTGGATAAAGATTCTAGCGCTATCGGAATAAAATACGCTCAAAAATTAGGTATCCCTACAGCCAGCGATTACCAGAGATTCTTATCCCAAAATGAAGTGGTAGAGATTATAGACCTTACCGAGAGCAAAGACGCCAGAGAAGAATTAGGCAGGTTAAGCAACGGTAATACAAAAGTGATAGATAGCCGCACATCTATTATGGAGATATTACTTCAGGAGTTAAATAATAAAACCTCGGAACTAGAAAAAATACGTGCGGAGTTGGATATTCAGAGTTGGGGCCTTCAGAAGACGAACGAAGGTATCCGTACCTTATATAAAGAACTGGAGAAGAAAAACGAAGAACTAAGTAAGCTGGACCAGCTAAAATCAGATTTCCTCTCCACCGTCTCCCATGAGTTGCGTACTCCTTTGGCCACTATCAAAGAAACGGTCTCGCAGATCCGGGATGGGTTATTAGGCCCCACCACTCCCAGGCAGCAGGAGTTTTTAACCATGTGCCTGGAGAATATCGAACGCTTAGGACGCATCATTAACAACCTGCTGGATTTGTCAAAAATCGAAGCCGGCAAGACAGAATTAAAAAGGAAGTTAACCGATATTATGGGCCTGGTCAAACGCACATGTATGACTTTTTCCAGCCGATTAAGCAGTAAAGGGCTGGAAATAAAAATAACTTTTCCTCCGGAAGCTATAGAGGTTTACCTTGACGAAGACAAGATCATTCAGGTGCTTAACAACCTGATAGGCAATTCCGTAAAATTTACGAAGCAGGGATTCATCGGAATATCAGTGATAGATAAAGGGGATTTCATAGAATGTAGCGTTTCCGATACGGGCAAGGGGATTCGTGAAGAGGACCTGGAGCGCTTATTCAGTAAATTTCAACAATTCGGGCAGGCAGTGGATCCCGAAGAGAAGGGAACAGGCCTGGGCCTGGCTATTTCCAAAGGGATTGTAGAACTGCATCGCGGAAAGATTTGGGCAGAGAGTAAATTAGGCCAAGGCACCAGGTTTATCTTTACCCTGCCTAAATATAATTCCCGGCAGGTATTAAAAGAGCGTATCGCAGACAGCCTAAGGGCAGGGCTTCGCACCCAAGAGCTTATTTCAGTGTTAGTTTTTGAGCTAAGCGGTTTTTCGGCATTACAGGAAAAATTAGGCAGGCAGAAAGCAGGATCCTTTTTAAATGAGCTAGCCAGAATACTTGAGGAAGGCCTGTCTAACCGCGAACGGATAATCGTAGAGGCGGATGCGATGTTCAGTATCCTTAAAGAGACGACCAAGGCCCAGGCATTAAGCCTGAAAGATAGATTGTTGTCTTGCGGTACAGAGTTTCTGAAAAAAAACGGCCTGGATAGAGAAACTGCCATCGCCTGGAGAGTGTTAAATTTTCCGGAAGACGGCTCTACCGTAGAGCAGTTGTGTGCTGATTTATAGCGAAGGTCCTTTTGAAAGGAGGAGAAAGAATGGATGAGAAACGCAAGATTTTGATTATTGATGATGAACCTGATCTTTTAAAGGTAATCAAAAACCGCTTAGAGAGCTGGGGATTTGAGGTGTTTTGTTGGGCTACCGGAGCAGGGGCAGTAAAGCAGGTGCTGGAAATCCGGCCGCACCTGATCATATTAGATATTATGTTGCCGGATATCAATGGGTATGATCTCTGTTATAAGATTAAAAAGACCCCGGAAATCTCTTCTATCCCCGTTATAGTGGCTACTGCCAAACAAGAGTGGCAGGAGGATATGGGAGATATCGGCAGATTTGCCAAAGCCGATGATTGTATACCTAAGCCATTTGAACCTGATGTGCTATTAGATAAAATAAATCGATTATTGAATAAATAGATACTCTCGACTCAGGTGACAGGAGAGTTTCGTTATGCGGAGTGTAACCCGGTTATTAATCACAGTAAGTTTGACAGGATTGGCGGTGTTTGCCCTCGCAGACCGTGCGCGTGCTGATGCCGCGGATCAGAAAAAATATAATTTTTCGCAAGACTGGACTTCTGACAGGGTAGAAATATGGCGAGGGCCGCTTCAGCGTTTTAGAGGCAAACCCGGCATCCAGTATCTGGAGATAGGCGCGTTTGAGGGCAGGGCGACGATATGGATGCTGGAAAATGTCTTCACGCATCCTACCGCCAGAGTTACCTGCATAGACATCTTTCCGCACGATACCAGGAAGATACTCCTTTCTAATCTGGCAATATCAGGGTTTACGAATAAGGCGAAAGTCATCACCGGCAAGTCTCAGATTGCGCTTAAGACCCTTGCGCCTGATTCGTTCGACGTCATCTATATAGACGGGCCACATGTGGCCCGCGATGTTTTGGTCGACGCGGTGCTTAGCTGGCAGTTATTGAAAAAAGACGGTTTGCTCATTTTTGACGATTATTTATACGATGCCGGCACTTTTCCGGATGAATTGCGGGCGCAGGTCGCTATCGATGCGTTTATAACAGCCTATAGGAATAATTTAGAAGTCGTTGTCCGCAATGACCTGGTTATCGTCAGAAAAAAATCGGATACCGTCTGGTTCGTGGTCCTCGACAAATACTGGTATAACTGGTGGGATAAGGAG
>JBAXNZ010000020.1:0-10446 GCA_037133515.1 bacterium | reverse complement strand
AATCATCCCGGGCGCAGATAGACATGGATATGTACAACCGCTATATGATAAAGCGGGTTGCCGCTCAGGAGAATCTTTATGTAAAAGAAGCGGAGGCAGAAAAGCTCCTGATTAAAGATAGTCAGGTAATAGGCGTCTTAACTAGTAAGAGAGAAAGTATCCTGGCCTCTTGCGTGGTTCTTTCTGCGGGGACTTTTCTTGATGGCCTACTACATCTGGGGCTTAAACATCATAGCGGGGGCCGTATGAATGAACCGGCCAGCGTATCTTTGGCGAGAGACTTAGAAGGTTTAGGCTTTAGGATGCTGAGGTTTAAGACCGGGACCTGCCCGCGCCTGGATAAAGGCTCCATAGATTACAGTAGCTTAATTGTCCAGAAAGGAGATTCTCCTCCCAAGCCGTTTTCTTTTGCAACCAAGAGCCCAAAACAAAAACAGCTACCCTGTTATATTACCTACACTAATAAAGAGACGCACCAAATTATCCTGGATAATCTGCGCTACTCTCCGCTTTATGCCGGAATAATCAAAGCTACCGGAGTACGTTACTGTCCTTCCGTAGAGGATAAGATTGTAAAATTTAAAGATAAAGAGCGGCATCAAATATTCCTTGAGCCTCAAGGCCATAAGAGCAAAGAGGTTTATCCTAACGGCCTCTCAACCAGCCTACCCGAAGAGGCGCAGCTTAAAATAGTGCATTCCATTGCCGGACTAGAAAAGGCGAAAGTTATCCACTTTGGATACGGGATAGAGCATATGGTAATAGAGCCGACTCAGCTTTGCCCGACGCTAGAAACCAAGCTGATTAAAAATCTGTATAGCGCAGGACAGATTAACGGAACTACCGGATATGAAGAGGCGGCAGCTCAAGGCCTGATTGCCGGGATTAACGCTGGTCTATGCGTAAAAAATAAGGAGCCTTTGGTGCTAGACCGCTCCAGCAGTTATATAGGAGTCTTAATTGATGACCTGGTAACCAAGGGGACTAACGAGCCTTACCGGATGTTTACCTCGCGCGTAGAGTACCGCTTGATCTTACGCGAGGATAATGCTGACTTAAGACTCAGTAAAATAGGCTATGAATTAGGGTTAGTCCAGAAAAAAGACTATACTAGGATGCAAAAGAAAGAAGAGGCTATCAGGAAAGGGATGGCTTTTCTAAAGAAAACCTCCTTAAGCCCAAACGCTAAAATTAATGCGCGTCTGGATCTTTTAAATACCTCTCCTTTAAAAAGGCCAACTACATTAGAAGAGATTTTAAGGAGGCCACAGGTTCATATTCAAGACTTAAAAAGAATAGCTAAGATAAAATCTGATATATCGAAATTAGCTTATCAACAGCTGGAAAATGAGGTAAAATATGCTGGGTTTATCAAGAGGCAGCTAGTTGAGGTAGAGAGGTTTAAACATCTAGAGAAGATCAGGCTCCCCGATGAGTTTGATTACTCCGTAGTCCCTGGACTCTCGCGCGAGATAAAGGAGAAACTAACCAGGTTTAGGCCGCTTAATCTGGGCCAGGCCTCGCGTATATCCGGAGTAACCCCGGCGGCAGTATCAATACTCATGGTCTATGTAAGGAAATTCAATGGAGAAAAACAAAAATTATTTTAATCTTAAAAAACTCTCCCTAAAGTTAGGGGTTGATTTATTCGGCGTGGCCGATATATCCGGGATAAAAAATGATTTCCTGCTTTCGGCGGGTATCTTAAAAAAAATTAAAACAGTTGTTTGCCTGGGGCTAGGTTTATCCCGGGGAGTTTTAGATGATTTAGAGGGCGAACCTACGCGCCTGTATTTTCACCATTACCGCACTGTCAATGCCTCGCTAGACCAGGCAGCCTTGGCAGTCTCTCATTACATCCAGAAAAAAGGGTTCTTAAGTATTCCCATACCTGCCTCCCAGATTATAGACTGGCAGAGTCAAAAGGGGCATCTTTCACATAAAAAAATAGGTTACCTCGCAGGCCTGGGTTGGATAGGCAGGAATAATCTACTGGTAAATAAAAATTTAGGCAGCCAGTTCCGCCTTGTTTCAATCCTCACGGATATGCCGCTTAAAACAGGTCGACCCCTGGAAAAAGATTGTGGCGAGTGTAGGTCTTGTGTTACAATATGCCCTTCGGCAGCCATTAAAGATAATGCTGCCGAATTCAACCACCAGGCCTGTCTTGACAAATTAAAAGAATTTCAGAAGAAGCGTTTAGTGGATCAGTATATCTGCGGACTCTGCGTTAAGGCCTGTAAGGGAAAAAATAAAATATGAGCGTATTGCTGGTTTTCTTCGTTTTATTAATGGCTGCGGGCGTAGGCTGGTCTATCGGAGCCAATGACGCTGCTAATTCTCTTGGCCCGGCTGTCGGCTCAAAGGTCTTAAACTTAAGGCAGGCAATAATCCTGATTGTCATATTTGGTTTTCTGGGCGCTACCCTGCAGGGTTCGCATGTGGTTAAGACTATAGGCAAGGGGATTGTCCCCATAAGCAGCCTTCCTAAAGATGTAGCTCTTTATCTAGCCCTCATAGCAACGTTCTCTGCCTGCGCCTGGGTGGTCTTAGCCACCTATTGGAAGATGCCTATCTCAACCAGCCATTCTATAGTCGGGGCGGTAGCGGGTGCCGGCCTGGCAATAGGGGCTCCGGTAAATTGGAGGGTGCTTTTAGATATTTTCCTCTGCTGGATATTTACTCCTATAGGCGCCGCTATCCTGGGTTATATATTTTACCGCGTATTTAAAAATATCTTTTACAGGATTATACCGCGCAGGTATTTAAAGGTAAGTTTTATCGTGCTGATTATCTTAAGCGGCTGCTACGTTGCTTATTCCTGGGGCGCAAATGATGTGGCTAATGCTACCGGGGTTATTGCCGGGGCAGGCGTGCTTGATGCGCGCACTAGCGTAATATTCGGAGGCTTGGCCATAGTCCTGGGTATTATGACCTGGGGGTATAAGGTTATCGAGACTATCGGATCAGAGATAACCTCGCTTCTTCCGATTATGGCATTCTCTGCGCAATTAGCCAGCGCTATCAATGTGCATATCTATACGGTATTCGGGATTCCGGTTTCTACCAGTCACTCTATAGTCGGTGCTATATTCGGAGTAGGGCTAGTCAGAGGAGTACGGGTTGTAAATGTGCGCGTGATGAGAGAGATTATAATCTGCTGGTTGGCAACCCCTTTCGTTACCGGCGTGATAAGTTTTTTATTGCTTAAAGGGGTAGTAACTTTTATTAAAATATAGTTTGATCCCGACAGCTTTGCACTTCGTAGATTTCTTAGAAATCTACTCGTAGCTGCGGGATTAATTCGCACCTATAACTTACTCACACTTCGTGTTCGTAAGTTATGTGCTCATTAAGGAGGTAGGGATGAAAGAGATGAGGAATATTTTAGGGTGGTTAGGGATGGCAGAGGAGCAGTCTATATTGCAGGATGCCCAGAAGCACGTGGAGGAGATCTACAAGACGGTGAGCTCTTTCTCCGAGGCGGTCAAGGCCTTTATCCAGGGGGACATGGAGGCCAAGAAGAAAGAGATTGAAAATGTAAGGCAAGGCGAGCATCAAGCAGATATCCTAAGGGCGAAGATGATTAACGAGCTCTCCGAGGGGCTGCTTATGGCTCCGGACAGGGAGGAATTGATGCATTTTGTCAAGACCCTGGATAAGATTGCTGACTGGACTAATGGAGCGGCTAGGCTACTGGGTTTCCTTGAGCAGAAGCCGCCGGAAGATATCGCAAAGAATATATCCAGCGCTACAGGGCTTATATTTAACTCAGTCTCTAAGCTTAAAGACGGTATCGGCGCAATCATCAAGAATGACTTAAAGAAGGCCTTGGCTGACTGTGAGGATGTGGACCGCATAGAGCATGAGGCAGATGATCAGAAAAAACTACTTATTGAGGCGATTATCCGGGCCAAGCTTGAACCTACCAATCTGCTTTTGTCTTACCAGCTGGCGGAATATCTTGAAGGGGTTACCGATAAGATAGAAGACGCTGCCGACATGGTTAAGGTTTTAGCGATCAAGTCAAAATAATCTTTCCGCAGGAAACGCGCAAGAATTGCCGTTGACCCTCCTTAAGTTAGATGTTATAATCCATTTTAATAGCCATGAAGAGAAAGATTGTACGTTGGATTAGTGAGCGCCTGCGGCAGGCGGGAGCAAGAGGGGTTGTCTTAGGCCTTAGCGGCGGAGTGGATTCTGGTGTAGTAGCTGCCCTAGCCAAAGAAGCAGTAGGTAAAAAATGCCTCCTAGCGCTTATCTTGCCCATTCACAGCCAGGCGCAGGATTTAAGAGATGCCAGGCTGATTGCCGGGAAGCTCGGGATACAAACAAAGCTCATTGATTTATCTAAAATATACGATAATCTGATTAAGGCGCTTCCTAAAGCAGGAAAGGCCGTACAGGCTAATCTAAAGCCAAGGTTACGCATGCTGGCCTTATATTATTATGCAAATAAACTTAATTACTTGGTCTGTGGCACAGGCAATAAGGCAGAGCTTACGGTAGGTTATTTTACCAAATACGGTGACGGAGGAGTGGATATCCTGCCCATAGGCGACCTTTTGAAAAGTCAGGTCCGTAAGTTAGCCCGCGATCTAGGCATACCGGATAGGATTATCGCTAAATCTCCTACTGCAGGGCTCTGGCCCGGGCAGACTGACGAAGGAGAGATGGGCCTGTTTTATCCTGAACTGGATAATATACTAGAGCTTAAGGAGAAAAATAAGAAACAGGTTCTTCCTCGGATTAAAGTGGCTAAGGTGGAAGGAATGATTGCTAAATCAGCGCATAAAAGAGAGGCCCCCAGGATTTGCTTTATCTAAATATAAAGGAGGATTAATGGATGAGATACTTGAGATATTAGAAAAGGATGGCCGCGCGAGCCCGGAGGATATTGCCAAGATGCTAAAGAAAAAGCCTCAAGGCATCAAAGAGGCCATAAAAAAATACGAGAAGGAAGGCGTGATCTTAAAATATAAGGCAGTGATAAATAAGGAAATGATTAAGGATGTAGATGCAGAGGTCAGGGCCCTGATAGAGGTTAATGTTACCCCGCAGAAGGATTTAGGGTTTGATAAAGTAGCGGAGCGCATCTATTCATTTCCCGAGGTCTCCAGTTGTTATCTTATCTCAGGGACCTATGACCTATTGTTGATCGTGGAAGGAAGGGACCTGCATACGGTATCCAGGTTTGTAGCCCAGAAGCTCGCTCCTTTAGAGAATGTAAAAGGGACCACCACTCACTTTTTATTGAAGAAATACAAAGAGGATGGGGTAATTTTGAAACATAGAGAAGAGAATAAGAGGATAGCAATATCATATTAAAAGGCCCCGAGGCTTAAGGCAAGGAAATGAAAGATATTATTTCTAAGAAAGTACAGGATATGCAGCCTTCTGGTATCAGGAAGTTTTTTGACCTGGTGCTAGGGATGAAGGATGTTATTTCTTTAGGCGTGGGTGAGCCGGATTTTGTCACTCCTTGGCAGATACGCGAAGCAGGGATATATTCGCTGGAGGAGGGGTTTACCTCTTATACTTCAAATAAAGGCTTATATAAACTAAGGCTCTCTTTAAGCCGCTACCTGAAAAATAAATTCAGGCTCGAGTATTGCCCTGACGAAGAGATCCTGATCACCGTAGGCGTAAGCGAGGGCGTAGACCTCATCTTGCGCGCTATTATTAATCCTGGCGATAAGATTTTAATTCCTACCCCCAGCTATGTCTCTTACGGGCCTATGACGGAGTTAGCCGGAGGGATTGCTGGTTATATAGACACCAGGAAGAGTAATTTTAAACTTACCCCCGGGGCCTTAGAAAAGGCAATTGATAAAAATACTAAGGCGCTTCTTTTGAATTATCCTTCCAACCCCAGCGGGGTATCTTATACTAGAAAAGAGCTGGAGGAGTTTCAGAGGATTGTCTTAAGGCATAAGCTTTTATGCATAACCGATGAGATCTATGGAGACCTGACCTATGACTTTGCCCATACTCCATTTGCGACGCTTTCCAAAGCGAAAGAGAACACTGTTTATTTGGATGGTTTCTCTAAAAGCTATGCCATGACCGGTTGGCGTATCGGTTATGCCTGCGGACCGAAAGAGATAATTGCGGCCATGACCAAGATTCACCAATATTCCATGATGTGCGTTTCTATAACCAGCCAGATGGCTGCCTGCGAGGCTTTAGAGAGCGGCAGAAAATCAGTAGAAGAGATGAAGCGCGAATATAAGAGAAGAAGAGAGTTTGTAGTGGAAGGCCTGCACAGGTTAGGCCTTGATTGCGCAAAGCCAGAAGGGGCTTTTTATGTCTTCTGTTGCGTCAAGAAAAGCGGTTTAAGCTCAATGGATTTCTGCCAGCGGCTCTTAAAAGAAGAGAAGGTCGCGGTAGTCCCTGGGACTGCCTTTGGCCCTGGCTTAGAGGATTACATCAGGATATCTTACGCTGCGAGTACCGATAATCTCAAAGAGGCATTAGGTAGGCTAGGAGAATTTTTAAAGGGAGGAAAGAATGGCTAAGAGGACTAAGGCAGATATTTTGAAATTAGTCAAAGAACGCAAGGTGAAATTTATCCGCCTTTGGTTTACCGATGTTCTCGGTTTTTTAAAAGGCTTTGCTATTACCGCCGATGAATTAGAAGGCGCATTGGAAGAAGGCATGGGTTTTGACGGTTCATCTATTGAAGGTTTTGCCCGTATAGAAGAGTCTGATATGATTGCCCGGCCTGACCCGGATACCTTTGCCGTTATCCCCTGGCGTTCAGGAGGAGAAGGTTGCAACGTAGCCAGAATGTTCTGCGATATCTATGAGCCAAGTGGAAAACCATTTGAGGGGGACCCCAGGTATATCCTAAAGCGAAATTTGGCTCGCGCCAAAGAAAAAGGGTTTACCTATAACGTGGGTCCGGAGCTTGAGTATTTTTATTTCAATAATTCCCAAGTCCCCCAGCCGCTTGACCAGGGAGGTTATTTTGACCTGGTGCCACTGGATGTGGCGCAGGATCTGCGCAGGGATACTATATTGACGCTGCAGGATTTGGGGGTTGCGGTGGAATACAGCCACCATGAGGTTGCCGCCAGCCAGCATGAAATAGACCTGCGCTATACTGATGCGCTTTCTATGGCTGATAATGTAATGACTTACCGCCTAGTGGTTAAAGAGATTGCCCGCAATCACGGGGTATATGCCACCTTTATGCCCAAGCCTATCTTCGGTATCAACGGCTCTGGTATGCATGTGCACCAATCCTTATTCAAAGGCCAAAAGAACGCCTTCTTTGATGCCAAGGATAAGTATCATCTTTCGAGCATAGGCAAGGCCTATACCGCAGGACTTATTAAACATGCTCAGGAGATTACCTCTATTACCAGCCAGTGGGTTAATTCCTATAAGCGCCTGGTTCCCGGTTATGAAGCGCCGGTGTATATCTGCTGGGCGCAGATGAACCGCTCTGCCCTGATACGAGTCCCTATGTATAAACCAGGAAAAGAAAAGGCCACGCGCATCGAATACCGCTCTCCTGACCCAGCCTGCAATCCTTATTTAGCTTTTTCTGTAATGCTCGCTGCCGGATTAGAAGGAGTAGAGAGGAATTACAAGTTGTCAGAACCTGCAAATGACAATATATACCATATGAGCGAAGATGAGAGGGCCCGCTTTGGCATAAAGTCCCTCCCTGAAGACCTCTTTGAGGCGATTAAGATTACCGAGAATAGCAAGCTTATCAAAGAGTGCTTAGGAAATAAACTCTTTGAGTATTTTATCCGCAATAAAAAGATGGAATGGGACGAATATAAGGCCCAGGTTACGCAATACGAAATAAATAAATACCTGCCGATACTGTAATGTCAGCATCTAAGAAGGAAGCGCCCTATAAAATTTATTTAAAACAAATAGAGGCGCTTTCTAAAGTAGCCAACCTCATAACCTCAGGACTTTATCTGGATGAACTCCTGCGTCTGGTAGTAAATGTTACCGCTCAGACCATGAATTCCAAAATTTGCTCTTTGATGCTTTTGGATCCGGGGAAAAATGAGTTAGTGGTCAGGGCTACGCAGTCTATTTCAGAGGCCTATAATAAAAAGCCTAATATCAAATTAGGCGAAGGTATAGCAGGCCAGGTTGCCCAGGAGAATAGGCTGCGCTGTATCCTGGATGTGAAGGGTGATAAGAGCTATTTAAACCAGGACATAGCCAGAAAAGAAAAACTTTGTTCGTTGGCAAGTGTCCCGCTTTCAGTAAAGAGCAGAGTGATAGGCGTGCTTAACTGCTATACTTCACAAAAACATAAGTTTAGTAAGCCGGAATTAGAGGTGCTTACTGCCCTGGCCAGCCAGGCAGCTGTGGCTATCGAGAATGCAGAACTTGACCTCAGGGCCCGCAGCGCAGAGGAGGCCCTGACTACCAGGAAAATTGTGGAGCGGGCAAAGGATATACTTGCACAGGAGGCTAATGTCCTGCCTTCTGAGGCCTACCGCCTGATTCAGAAACAGAGTATGGATAGTCGTAAGTCCATGCGTGAGGTAGCTGAGGCGGTAATACTGACCAGCGATATCAAGATAAAAAAATAAAAGTTTTAGATTAAAACGCTCATTTTTAAAACAGGGGCGTTTTAATTTTTTAGAAGAGGCGATGGCAAAGAAAAGAATAGCAATAGTGGGAGCAGGGGTAGGAGGTCTTTCGACAGCAGCAAGGCTTGCCAGCCGCGGCTGGGGGGTTGAGGTCTTTGAGAAACTCTCAGGACCCGGAGGCCGTAATAATATCATCGAAGAAAAAGGTTTTAAGTTCGATACCGGGCCTTCCTTTGTGCTAATGCCTGATTTTTTCGAAGAGGTATTCTCTTATTGCGGAGAGAAGTTAGAGGATTACCTTAATCTGGCCCCTTTAGATGTAAGCTATAAAATATTTTACGCTGACGGCGATTGCTTAAGCGTATACAGGGATAGCCAAAAAACCAAGGTTGAGTTAGAAAGAATAGAAAAGGGAAGCTCTCTTGCTTATGATAGGCTGATAAGGGAGACTAGCCGTATTTATAAAGAGGTAAAACCACTGCTTTACGCTTGTTTTACCGCCAAGGCATTGTTCAATCCGCATTATTGGGGCCTGATAAAAAAGATTAATGCCCTGGAGTCTTACTGGAATCTTGCCAAGCGCTATTTTAAAAGCGATAAGCTCTGCTATGCCTTTACCTTTGAGGCTATGTTTATAGGAGTTTCGCCATTTGATGCGCCTGCCTTCTATAGCGTAATTACCTATGCTGATCATGTGCAAAAGATTTCACATCCTATAGGCGGTATGTATCAGATACCGCTGGCCCTTGAGCGGCTAGCTAAGAAATTTGGCACACAGTTCCATTATGATTCAGAGGTGCAAGAAATCAAAGGCCGCGGCAGCTCAGTTGTCTTAGGGCTCGGCAATAAAGAGCTTGAATTTGACCGGGGAGTGGTAAATGCGGATTACGCCTATACTAAGAGCAGCCTTTTAGGAAGAAAGATTCCTCATTACGACTATTCCTGCTCAGTATACCTTATTTATCTGGGCTTGAAAAAAAAGGTACCAGGTTTGGCGCACCACAATCTTTTCTTTGCTAAAGACCTGAAGAAAAATCTAAACCAGATCTTCAAAGAAAAAATAATTCCGCAAGACCCCTCTTTCTACGTGCATGTACCTACGGTAACCGACTCGACACTTGCCCCTGCTGGCAAGGACATATTGTATATACTTATCCCGGTCTCTAACCTAGATAATGTTAAAGAAGATGTCTTAATCAGGGAGGAAGCCCTGCGTAAGTTAGCCTTTTCTGCTATTAAGCTTAAGACAGGGGAGGATATCGAACCGCTTATTGAGGTAGAACAAAGATTCTACCCGCAGGATTTCATCACCCGCTACAATATCAAATATGGGGCTACTTTTGGCCTTGCGCACACCCTTAAACAAAGCGCATTCTTTCGACCTGCCAATTACGACTCAAAGATAAAAGGGCTTTATTTTGTAGGCGCAAGCACCCAGCCTGGAGGAGGGCTTCCTGTAGTAATCGCCAGCTCACGCATTGTGGCAGATTTAATAGAAGAAAGCGATTAGGCTTTAAGGATTGATTATTTTAATGCAGCTACTACCTCTTTTGTGGTTGAATCAGGGGTTGATGCACCTGCAGTAACTCCCACCGTTTGAGCGCCAATAAGCCAGCGTTTCTTTATTTCATCTCGTCCACTGATCCAATAACTCCTGGGGTTTAGAGACCTTGCTATTTCGTAGAGCCTTTTGGTGTTGGCGCTATTCTTGGAGCCGATAATAATCATTACATCATTTTCTTGCGGCATGCTTTTGATTTCACCCTGCTTTATCCTAGTAGGCCTGCAGATGGTATTGAAGAACCTTAAGTCTTTGATATAAAGTTTTAATACCTTAAGTATCTTAGCCGTTTTGTCTATGTTCTGGGTGGATTGC
>JBAXNZ010000019.1:0-10586 GCA_037133515.1 bacterium | reverse complement strand
TTCCCGCGCCTATGTATATAGAGGAAGAAAGGACCATAGGCCCTTTATTAGGCCAGGACTCTATAAATAAAGGAGTAAGGGCAAGCGTAATCGGCGGTATTTTGGTATTTATCTTTATGGCGGCTTACTACCTTTTGGCGGGGGTAATAGCTAATATCGCATTGCTGTTGAATCTTTTAATCATCTTGGGCGGGTTAGGGATGCTGCCTGTGCTTTTCCCCGGGGTGTCCGCAACCCTGACCCTACCGGGTATTGCCGGCATGGTGTTATCTTTAGGTATGGCAGTAGATGCCAATGTGCTCATTAATGAACGCATAAGAGAGGAGATAAAATCCGGTAAGGGTTTACGCACTGCCATTAATCTTGGTTATAGCAAGGCCTTCAGCGCTATATTTGACTCTAACCTTACTACGCTTATCGCCGCCTTTTTATTATTTCAGTTCGGTACCGGCCCGATCAGGGGCTTTGCGGTTACTTTAAGTATCGGCCTTATCGCCAGTATGTTTACGGCAATAGTGGTCACCCGAACCATCTTTGAAATACTGCTGAACTTAGGCTGGCTTAAGTCGCTGCCTATGTTTAGGCTGATTAAAGAGACCAAGTTTGATTACATCGGCAAAAGGTATATATTTTATGCCATATCGCTGGTAGTAATAGTTACGGGCCTGGTATTCTTTTTTAAAAAAGGACCCAAGGCCTATGGCATTGACTTTGCCGGGGGCCAGCTTCAGGAATATAGCTTTAGGGACCCCGTGCCTGCGGACCAGGTCCGTCAGATGCTAAAAGACTTAAACCTGGCAGATGCCTCTATGCAGCAATTTAAAGATAATCCCAAGGTGGTACTGATTAAGACCTCTGCCGACCAAAGCGATATTATTACCAATAAGCTTAAAGAGAGGTTCCCCAGCCAGGATATACAGGTCCTAAGAATAGAAAAAGTAGGCCCGGTAGCAGGAAAGCATCTTAAGGGAAAGGCTACTAATGCCATGATTTGGTCGCTAGTAGGTATCCTGGCTTATGTGGCCTTCAGGTTTAAGCATTTTAATTTTGCGCTTGCCGGCGTGATCGCCCTTTTCCATGACGTACTGGTGGCCCTGGGGTTTCTGGTTATTACCGGAAGGCAGATCGATCTTTTAAGCGTAACCGCCTTCCTGACCATTGCCGGTTATTCCATAAACGATACCATTGTTATCTATGACCGGGTAAGGGAAAACTCCCGCCTGGGCCGTAAGATGAACCTCTATGACTTGATTAACCTGAGCGTCAATCAGACTTTAGGCCGGACCATACTTACTTCAGGGGTTACCCTTTTAGTGGTAGTCTCTATCTTTCTCTACGGAGGAGAGGTATTGAGCAACTTTGCCTTTACGCTCCTGGTAGGTTTTATCTCAGGTGTTTATTCCACCGTCTATATCGCCTCGCCCCTAGTCCTTGCCTGGCAGAGCCGCAGGTCGCGGGTCTAATTACCACCCCTATGTTTAAAGCCCTAAAATTATACAAAGGACAAAATCCTGATTTAGAAGATACCTTAAAGACTCTTGTGGAGTTCGGCTATAAAAGGCAGGATTCCGTAGGAGGAGAAGGTGATTTTGCCCGGCGCGGAGGGATATTAGATATTTTTCCCTTTACCTTCGAGCTACCTATACGTCTTGAGCTTGACATAGACCGGGTGTCATCTATTAAGACTTTTAATATTACTTCAGGGGAGCCTCTCTGGGAGCACTCCATGGTCATTATCCTGCCGATAAAGAAAACTCATGCCAGGAACGTAGAATTCAAGGAAGAGTTTCCAATAGAAAACTTCGTGGATTTGAATATAGGCGACTATGTGGTGCATAATCAGCATGGCGTAGGCAGGTTTCTGGGGTTAAATAAAATTAAGATCCGCGACCAGCATAAAGACCATCTGGTTATCGAGTATGAACAGCATGAGAAACTTTATGTGCCGGTGGAAGAGATGCACCTGGTACAGAAATACATCGCCTTTCAAACAAGAAGGCCTAAGCTTTACCGCTTAGGAAGCAGGGAGTGGCAGCGCACCAAGGAACGCGCAAGGAAAGGCATTCAAAAGCTAGCCTGGGAGCTTTTATCCATGGAGGCTATGCGCCAGAGCTTATCCGGGTTTGCATATTCCCTGGATAGCGAGTGGCAGAAGCAGTTTGAGTCCAGCTTTTTTTACACAGAAACGCCGGATCAAGTAAAGGCATGCTCTGAGGTAAAGGCGGATATGGAGTCGCCAAGGCCCATGGATAGGTTGCTCTGCGGAGACGTGGGTTACGGAAAGACAGAGGTAGCTATGCGCGCGGCCTTTAAGGCGATGATGGATGGTAAGCAGGTAGCTTACCTTGTGCCCACGACTATTTTGGCTCAGCAACACTATGAGAATTTTTTAGAGAGACTAGTCGAGTTTCCGCTAAATTTAGAGATGCTCTGCCGTTTTAAGACTGACTCAGAACAGAAAGATATTGTTAGAAGAGTAGCTTCCGGAGGGGTGGATGTGGTAGTAGGCACGCACCGCCTTTTATCCGAAGACATAAAGTTTAAAGACTTAGGGTTGGTAATTATCGATGAGGAGCAGCGTTTTGGGGTGAGGGCAAAAGAGAAGCTAAAGAGTCTTCGCCTTACCTGTGATGTGCTGACCCTGACTGCCACGCCTATACCCCGCACCCTTTATATGAGTTTGATGGGCGCAAAGGAGCTATCGGTAATCAATACCCCTCCGCAAAATAGGTTGCCTGTTAAAACTTTTGTGGTAGAATATGACGAGGATTTGATCCGCCAGGCCTGCTCTCGCGAGCTTAGGCGCAAGGGACAGGTTTATTTTGTGCATAACCGCATAGAGGATATCGAGGAGATTCAGGATAAGCTTAAACGGCTTCTGCCGCAGGGGGCTACCCTGGCAGTAGCGCACGGGCAGATGCCGGCAAAACTCCTAGAAAACATCATGTTAAATTTCTTAAGACACAAGATCGATATACTGGTGAGCACTATGATTATTGAATCGGGCCTGGATATACCCAATGTCAACACCATCATTATTAACAATGCCCATCGTTTTGGATTATCGGATTTACATCAGTTGCGCGGCAGGGTAGGAAGGTTTGACCGTGCGGCTTACGCCTATTGCATGATACCTAAAAATGAGGTTTTAGATAGCGATGCCAAAAAAAGGCTCGATGCTATACAGGAATATTCTTATCTAGGCTCCGGCTTTAAGATAGCCATGGAGGATCTTGAGATAAGGGGGGCAGGTAACCTCCTTGGTATCCAGCAGCATGGATTTATTTTGGCGGTGGGGTTCGACCTTTATTGCAGGCTGTTGCGTGAGGCGATTAGTAATTTTAAGAAAGCAGGTGTATTGAATGGTTAAATTAATCTTACGGTATTTATTGTCGGCGGTTTTTATTATTGGTTTAGGATTTTCGTTTTTTGCGAATCGGTTATATGCGCAGGAAAAGATTATAGCCATAGTCAATAGCGACGTGATTACGCAAAAGGACCTGGATGACTTTGTAAATTTTACGCGCATGCAGCTATCCGAGCAGTATCAGGGAAAAGAGCTGCAAGAGAAGACAGCGTCCTTAAAATCTGACCTTTTGAATAAGTTAATCGAAGACCGCCTAATCCTGCAGGAGGCTAAGAAGAGTAAGATTAAGATTGATGAAGGTAAGGTCAGTCAAAGAGTGGCAGAGATAAAGAAGCGTTACCCTTCCGAAGTAGAATTCCAGCAGGCGCTGAGCCAGCAGGGCCTGGTGCAGGCGGATGTAGAGGCCAGGATAAGAGAGCAGATATTAATGTACGCCATCATCGAGACTAAGGTAAAGAGCAAGGTAAGCATTAACCCGCCGGAGGTCACGGATTTCTACCAGAAAAACCCGCAGCTATTCATCTTCACAGAGCAGCGCGACTTCGCATCCGTATCCCTGGAAGATGAGTATAAGGCCCGTGAAATTTTTAATAAAATTAAAAAAGGCTTTTGTCTTGAAGAATTGGCTAATGAGTACTCCTTTGTTGTGAATAGGCTAGATGCGGTAGTCCAAGAGCAGTTAAAGAAAGATATCGCGGAGGCCCTCTTTAAGATTAAATTAGGGGAGTCAGCCGGGCCGCTTAAGATCGAAGATAAATACTACATATTTAGATTGGATAAGATAAACCCGCCTAGGCCTAAGAAACTATCCGAAGTGCAGGATAAGATTTACTCCTTCCTTTCCGAAAAGAAAATGCAGGAGGCACTCATCAAGTGGTTAAGCGAAACCAAGTCTAATTCCTATATCAAAATCATACAGGATTAATCAGAAGAAGAATATGTCCGGGCCTAAAAGAAAAATGAATCTCCGCGGGCTAAAGCCCGCGGTCTCTTAAATGAAATACTTGAGCGGCCATTGTTCATCCGCGCCCTCAAGGGCGCGGTTTTCTGGCCGCGAAAGTATAAGGGTCGGTATTACTATGGGGGATCCCTCAGGGGTAGGGCCTGAGATAGTGGCGGCTGCCTTAAAAGGCGTTAAAGGTAAAGCTGAGTTTATAGTCATAGGTGACAGGTGGGTCTTTAAAAAGGCTAAGGTTGATATCCTGGAAGAGCATAAATTCATAGACCTGGCTAATGTTAGACGCCGTAATTTCAGGTTCGGCAGGATAAAGGCAGAATACGGCAGGGCTTCAATAGAGTATCTGGAGCGTGCCTTAGAATTGATCAAAGATAAAGAGCTGGATTGCCTGGTGACAGGGCCGATTTCTAAGGAATCCATAAATAGGGCAGGATTTAAGTTTAGGGGGCATACGGAATATCTGGTAAGGCGCACGCAATCCAAAAACTTTGCGATGATGCTTTTGAATAATAGGCTGAAGTTTAGCCTTGTAACCAGGCATATACCTATCGCTAAGGTGCCTTACGCCTTGAAAAGAGAAGGCCTGTATATAACGGCTTCGCTTACGCACTGGGCCCTTAAAAAGTTGTTTTTGATTAATAGGCCGCGCATTGTTGTTTGCGGTTTAAATCCCCATGCCTCTGATAACGGCCTTATCGGAGGAGAGGAGAATGAGATCATAAAGCCGGCATTATCCGCGATAAGAAAGTCCTTCCCTAATGTATACGGTCCGCTTCCGGCTGATATAGCTATCGCCAGGACTGCGCAAGGCTCATACGATTGCGTGATAGCCATGTATCATGATCAGGCACTCATCCCTTTGAAGTTGACTTCCGCAGAGAGCGGGGTGAATATCACCCTGGGCCTGCCTTTTGTGCGCACCTCGCCCTTGCATGGCACCGCCTTTGATATTGCGGGAAAGGACCTGGCCAGACCAGATTCTTTGATCGCAGCAATTAATCTTGCCATAACATGCAGCATAAACTTGAAGAACAGCGGGCAGAGACCCGCGCCGCAGCTTTAGATGAAATACTCAAGCGGCCATGGGCCGCGAAAGTATAAAAAAAGCCTAGGGCAGAATTTCTTATCCGATAAGAATCTGCAGAGAAAGATCGTCGCAGGCTGCTCTTTCAAAGATACGGATACTGTCTTAGAGATTGGGCCGGGCCTAGGCGCGCTTACCAGGATAATAGCGGATAAGGTTGGGCTCCTTTATGCCGTTGAGATTGATAAGGCCCTTTGCAGGGCCCTAGAAGAGGAGTTTAAGAATTCACCCAATGTAAAGATTATCCACCAGGATATACTAAAGCTAGAGCTCCCCGGATATTTTATTAAGCCGAAAGAAAAAATAAAGGTTGTGGGAAATATCCCATATTATATATCAACCCCGATTATAGAATGCCTGATAAAATACCGCCGGAATATAGAAGAGGCATTCCTGACTTTGCAGAAGGAGTTCGCAAAAAGGATAGTGGCTCATCCTGGTTCAAAAGATTACGGTTCGCTAAGTTGCTTCGTGCAATATTACGCCCGAGCCAAGATACTCTTTACGCTTAAGAAAAACTGTTTCTTTCCGGTTCCAAAAATTGATTCTTGTTTTCTACGCCTTAATATGAAAGATGAGCTTCCTCTGGATCAGGCAAAAGAAAAGGAGTTTTTTAAGGTGGTCAGGGCCTCTTTTAACCAGAGACGTAAGACCTTAAGGAATAGCCTGGAAGGCGTATTTTCTAAGGCAAGATTAGGGCTATTTTTTACCAAATATAACATAGATAAAAATACCCGGCCAGAAGAGCTCTCTCCCCAAGATTTCATAAATCTTATTAATTCTTAAAAAAAATAAAAAAAAGGTTGACAAAACCGCGCTTATGGGGTATAAATGATGGTTTGCGTAACCCCATAGATAGCCTGTCCTAACCATTACCAAATTAGGCTATTAGGAGTTTACACTAGAAAAAGAATTTAATAAAATTCTTAGGCGCGGAATTTTTTGTATTTTTTAGGAGATGTGTAAGCCTGTGATACCCCGACGCTGGAGTAGCTCAGTTGGTAGAGCACGTCCTTGGTAAGGACGGGGTCACGGGTTCAATTCCCGTCTCCAGCTTATCTGTAAATAATCGATACGAGATCAATTATGCGAGAGATAATTACTCTAGAGTGTACGGTCTGTAAGAATAGAAATTATACGACGACAAAGAACAAAAAGACTCATCAGGACAAACTGGAGATAAGCAAGTTCTGCAAGTTTTGCCGCAAGCACACTCCGCACAAGGAGACCAAGTGAGCTTTCGAGGGACGGCTTTATCTAAGGTTAAAGGGATTAGGAGCGTCGGTTAATGGCAAACCAACGGTCTCCAAAACCGTGACTGCAGGTTCGACTCCTGCCGCTCCTGGTAACGCTTAGAATAATAAGAGATGAATATAGTTAATAAAGCGATAGGTTTTGTAAAAGAGGTTAAGACAGAGTTGACCAAGGTTTCCTGGTCTACCCGCCAAGAGCTTGTTGGCTCAACTGCCGCGGTGCTCGTAGTTACCTCGATAGCGACCATCTTTGTTTTCGTTATTGATATCCTGCTTTCTAAGGGCTTAAGTATATTATTTAGATGAAAAATTGGTACGTAGTACATACGCAGACCGGTTCGGAAGATAAGGTGAAGATATCCCTGGAGAACAAGATTGCCTCCCAGGGGATGCAGGAGGTTATCGAAAAGGTAGTTATCCCTACCGAGCAGGTCTCTGAGGTGCGTTCAGGTAAAAAAAGGATAACGCAGAGGAAATTCTTCCCGGGGTATCTGTTGGTAGAGATGGAGCTGAGCGAAGCGACATATTTTCTTATTAAGTCCACTCCCGGAGTGACCGGCTTCATCGGCCTGGGGAAGAAACCCATGCCGCTTCCGCAATCAGAGGTTGATAATATTTTAAAGAGGACGCAGGATACAGCGGTCAAGCCCAGCCCTAAGGTTGTCTTTGAGAAAGGGGAGCAGGTCAGGGTTAACGAAGGCCCATTCGTAAATTTTAACGGTACCATAGATGAGATTCACCCTGAAAGAGGTAAATTGAAAGTCAGCGTCTCCATATTCGGCAGGTCTACGCCTGTAGAATTGGAATACTGGCAGGTGGAGAAGGTATAGCGAAGCGAAGTAGCGGGGAGAAGAAAGCTAAAACAGATGGCAAAAAAAGTAGTCGCGCAGATTAAATTACATGTTTCCGCTGGGCAGGCAAATCCAGCTCCTCCGGTTGGCCCGGCATTAGGCCAGCACGGGGTCAATATCATGCAGTTCTGTAAGCAGTTTAATGACCAGACCAAGGGCAGGGAAGGGCTGATTCTACCCGCGGTTATCAGTGTCTATGAAGACAGGACGTTCACCTTTATCATTAAGAGCCCGCCTTCCTCGGTACTCTTGAAGCGTGCCGCAAATTTAGCTAAGGCCTCAGGTACTGCAGGTAAAGAGACTATCGGCAGCGTGACGCTTAAACAAGTAGAAGAGATCGTCAAGCTTAAAGCCAAGGACCTTAATACCTCTGATATGGCCCAGGCGATTAAGATTATAAAAGGCACAGCCCGCAGCATGGGCATAGTAGTAGAAGGTTAATAGAATCTATGAAGAAGCAAAGCAAAAGATACAGAGAATCGGCAAAGGCCATTGACCCTATAAAGACATATCAGCTAAAAGAGGCCGTCTCTTCCTTAAAGAAGATGACCCCCACTAAATTCGACGGAGCAGTAGACCTGCATTTTAATCTCAATGTGGACCCTAAGAAATCGAACCAGATGGTGCGCGGTAGCGTGGTCCTGCCGCATTGCACAGGCAGAAAGATCAGGGTTGCGGTCTTCTGCAAAGGAGAGCATGAGCGCATTGCCAAGGATTCAGATGCTGATATTGTGGGCGGTAATGAATTAATAGATAAAGTGGCAGGAGGGTTCTTAGATTTTGACTGCGCTATTGCTACGCCAGATATGATGAGGGATTTGAGCAAACTCGGCAAGGTCTTAGGTCCACGCGGACTGATGCCCAGCCCCAAGACCGGCACCGTAACTAATGATATAGCCAAGGCAATAGAAGACGTCAAGAAGGGCAAGGTAGAATTCCGCGTAGACAAGCAGGGCGGGGTGCATCTGTCCGTAGGCAGGATTTCTTTTGCCGAAGAGCAAATTTATGATAATGCCAATTGCGTAATCGAGGCATTAAACGAAGCCAGGCCTTCGTCGGTTAAGGGCAAGTTCGTAAAAAGCCTCTTCATATCCCTGACCATGAATCCGGGGCTGAGGCTCGAAATATAAGATGAAAAAATTAGGCTCGATATTCAGGGAGGCATCGGAGAACCGCATAAAGGATTATTTAAAAGAATCCCGGAGCGTCCTTGTTATCTCTTACTCTAAATTAACGAGCCCTGACTTAAGCTCGCTGCGTCAGATATTAAAGGCCGCAAATGTTAGGGTCTTCGTGGCTAAGAACAGTATTGCCAGGCGTGCTTTAAAAGAATCAGGCCTAGAGCTCCTGATTAAATTAATCGAAGGCCCCTGCGGCCTGGTCTTTATCAAAGATGAGCCTGTGGCTGCCTCTAAGGCGCTATGTGATTTTTCTAAGAGTCACGAGAACTTAAAACTAGAGGGAGGATTCTTTGGAGATAATATACTCGATGTCAAAGATATCCAGGCGTTCGCCAAGCTGCCTTCTAAAGAAGTGTTAAGGGCCCAGGTCGTGATGACGCTCAAATCGCCGATAAACGGTTTAGTCATGGTTTTGAAAGGAAATTTAAGAAAGGTAGTTTATTGTCTTTGGCAGATAAAAGAAAAAAAGAATGCAACAGCAAAATGAAATACTTGAGCGGCCGGAATGGCCGCGAAAGTATAATAAGGAGGAGTAGAGATGGCTGAGAAATTGGATGAGATGATTAAAACGATTGAAGGCCTGTCAGTGATTGAGCTATCTGATCTGGTCAAGGCGCTGGAGGAGAAGTTTGGCGTGCAGGCTAATATGCCGATGATGGCTATGGCAGCAGCTGGTGCCTCGGCAGGAGCCGCTGCCCCGGCAGCAGAAGAAAAGAGTACCTTTACCGTGGTATTAGCCAGTGTCGGAAGCAGCAAGATCGCGGTAATCAAAGAGGTAAGGGCAATCACTAGCTTAGGCCTGAAAGAGGCCAAGGACCTGGTTGATGCAGCTCCCAAGCCGGTCAAGGAAGGCGTTCCCAAGGAAGAAGCCGAAGAGATGAAGAAGAAGCTTGAGGCAGCTGGCGCAACTGTAGAATTGAAGTAACCCGTAAGGGATAAACTAGCATAAAAACCTATAATATGATTAAGCGCAAAAGCTTTGCCAAATTCAAAGAGGTTTATGGCTTGCCTAACCTCCTTGATATACAACTGGATTCCTATAGGGAGTTCTTGCAGATAGATATTGCTCCGGCTGAGCGTAAATATCAGGGGCTGCAGGAGGTTTTTGTCGAGATGTTCCCGATAGAGAATCTCAACCGTTCGGTAAGATTAGAGTTTATCAGTTATTCCCTGGGCAAGCCAAAGTACAACCTTTCTGAATCCAAAAGACGGTCATTGACCTACGCCGCTCCTCTTAAGGTACGCTTCAGGTTGATTACCCCGCAGGAGACCAAAGAGCAGGATGCCTATTTCGGCGAGATGCCGCTTATGACCGAAACCGGCAATTTTATCATTAACGGAGACGAGCGCGTGGTAGGAAATCAGCTGCAACGCTCTCCGGGCGTCTCTTTTGAAGAAGAGGATCATCCTACCGGAAAGAAGATATTTTACGGCCGCATTATACCTTACCGCGGCGCCTGGCTTGAATTTAAATATGACCTTTCAGAAACAATCCTAGCTTATATAGATAGGCGCAGAAATTTCCCCGCCACCCAGATTTTAAGGATTTTAGGTTTTAGCTCAGACCAAGAGATTATCGCCTGTTTTGGCAAAGAATACCCCGAGATTACCAATACCCTAAAGAAAGATTACACTAAGAATAAAGAAGAGGCATACTTGGATTTTTAGCGCAAGATGGGTCCTACTGAACCAGTGACTGAAGAGGCTGCAGAGCTGATTTTTTACCGACTTTTCTTTGACCCCAATAGGTACGATGTTGAGAGGGCAGGCAGGTTCATCCTAAACAGAAAGCTTGGTATGGATGTTTCTCTTGAGAAGAGGATATTGGATTCTGCTGCCGTAATTAGGGTCATTGAGTATTTGATAAAACTAGATGCCGGAGAAGGCAAGAT
>JBAXNZ010000018.1:0-11030 GCA_037133515.1 bacterium | reverse complement strand
CCTGGGTATAGCCATGCGCGATAACCGCGATGTATTGCTAAAGGCCCAGGAGGTAAAGAAGGCTAAAGCCAAGATTTCCGAGAGTAATGCCGCGCTTTTACCGACCTTGAATTTTACCGGAAGCTTAACAGATACCAGGGGCTCTTATTCTAAAGACCTCACTCAAACTACTACCCAGGCAACCTTAAAACAATATATCTACAAAGGCGGCAAAACTATAAACACCATAGCGCAAAGTAAGTATAAACAGGAGGTCTCTCAGGCGCTTTTGGATAAGGCAAGATTAGAATTGGGCCTGGGTGTATATAAGTCCTTTTATACCCTGCTATTATCCGGAGAATTGTCTACCCTTAATAAAGGTATAGTAGGTAATACTCAAGAGCACCTGAGCTCTATTAAAGAGCGCTATAAAAATGGAGAGGTTTCGGAATCCGATATCCTAATTGTAGAAAATTCGCTAGCTACCGTAAAAGAGGCCTATGAATCATCAGTTAATCAGGCAGAAGCAGCGGGGGCTTTGTTAAGCAACTTGTTATATTTGGATAAGGACGTCAAGATAAAGCCGCGAGCTGAGTTTAATTACCAGGCGAGCGAGATCGCCTATGACCAGGCATTTTTAAAGAGTATGCAGAACAGGCCTGAGATAAAACAGTATGAGTCTCAGTTGAAGGCAGATAAAAAAGCAGTCCAGATTGCCAAGGCCGATACCCGGCCAAGTATTTATGCCTCTTGGGATTACTATAGCCGTTCGCACACCAGCTCATCAACCAGTCGTAACTGGAATGATTATAATATTATTGGCCTGACTTTCTCCTGGCCGGTATTTGACGGCTGGGCTACAAGAAGCAAGGTAGAGCAGGCCTTGGTAGACCTTAAAGAGACAGAATTAACCAAACAGAAGGTCGGCCGCGATATCGCCCTGGAATTAAAGGAGGCCTATCTTGCCTTAAAAGACGCTATTGCTAAACTTCAGGCGAACGAAACTGACCTGAAGGTCTACGCGGATAATCTTTCGGGGGCAAGAGAAAAATATAGTCAAGGGATAGCCAGCCTTTTAGATATGAATGACGCTAATCTAAAGTACGAAATCTCTGCTTTTAACAGGAAGCAGGCAATCTACGATTATATTTTGGCGAGGCTGAGTTTCAATAAGGCAACAGGAGGTTTTTGATGCGTACGCTTATTTTATTGATTTCAATCTTTATGTTATTTGGCTGTCAACAGCAACAGGCCAATAAGGGCTCATCCAGTGAAGCGATCCCGGTTAAGGTAATTAAGGTAGAGCTCAGAGAACTCAACCAGATCTTGGAATACGCGGGTGATATCAAGGCCCAGGATGAGGTTAAGGTCTACCCCAAGGTGAGCGGAAAGGTTATCGAGAAGGTTAAAGAAGAAGGGGCGGCAGTGAATAAAGGCGAAGTGATCGCCTACCTTGACCGCGACGAGGTGGGGTTAAAATTCCAGAAGGCTCCGGTAGAGAGCCCTGTTATAGGGGTGGTAGGAAGGATTTACGTGGATATAGGCACCAATGTTACCTCGCAGACTCCTATAGCCTTGATAGTGAAGATGGATAAGGTAAAAATCAACCTTGATATTCCGGAGATTCATCTAGCCAGGATATATCTGGGCCAGGAGGCGAAGATAGCCGTGGATGCCTATGCGCAAGAAAGTTTTCTAGGCAAGGTTACCAAAATCAGTCCGGTATTGAATCTAGAAAACCGTGCAGCGCCGATTGAGATAACTATCGACAATCCGCAATACCAGCTAAAATCAGGGATGTTTGCCAAGGTTTCGCTGGTAGTAGAGAAGCGCTCAAGGGTACCGGTTATTTTAAAAGAGGCGATCATAGGAAAGGCCCCCGACACATACGTGTATCTGATTCAGAATAATAAAGCTACTATGCGCAAAATTGAGCTGGGTATCCATGACGGCCCTGTCTATGAAGTAACGCAGGGATTAGGGGCAGGGGATCTGGTGGTGATCATGGGGCAGCAGCGGCTTTATGAGAATGCTCAGGCGGTCGTTGAGATGAGCAACGGCCAGGGAGGCCAGGAATGAGATTGCCGGAATTTGGCGTTAAAAAACCAGTTACCAATCTAATGATATTCTCATCTATTATTATCCTGGCGATGTATAGCCTTACGCGTATCGGTATTGATAGCATGCCTAAGATTGAACCGCCGGTCATTACCGTAGTTGCTGTTTATCCAGGGGCAAGCCCGGAGGACGTAGAAGCTAAGGTTACTGAGCCGTTGGAGAACCAGCTGGCTACTGCGCCGGGCCTTGAGAAGATCACCTCGCGTTCCTATGAAGGGGCCTCGACTATCTCTCTTAAATTCATCTGGGGGACGAATCTGGATGCTGCCTCGAATGATATACGCGACCGCATTGAGTTAGCCAAGAGGTCCTTGCCGGATATACCTGATGAGATGGATAATCCCTTTATCTTTAAATTCAATACCGCCAACATCCCTATACTCTTTTTGGGGATTACCGCAAAACAGTCTTACTCCGGGCTATATGACCTTATTGATAAAAGGGTAGGGGATGCCCTTCGTCAGCTGCCCGGGGTAGGCACAGTGGAACTTATCGGAGGTATGGAGCGGCAGATCAATGTCTGGCTAGAGAGACAGCGCCTGGAAGGGTATGATTTTTCTATACTGGATATCCAGAATGCCATCAAACAGGAGAATATCTCCCAGCCGGTGGGTGAATTAAAGAGCGGATTGACAAATTATCTGCTTCGTCTGCCAGGAGAGTTTGCAACCCCGGATGAGATTGAATCGGTTATCCTGGGCAAGCGCCAGGGCAAATTAATATATTTAAAAGATGTAGCCAGGATAGAGGATGGTTTTAAGGAAAACACGCTTAATGTGCGTATAAACCAAAATAATGGCCTGTTATTGATGATTCAAAAACAGACCGATACCAATACCGTGGAAGTGGCTAAGCTGATCAAGAAAAAGCTAAAAGAGCTGGAGAGGATACTCCCCGCGGATGTGAAGATGTACACTATCCTTGATAGCTCCCGGGATATTATTGATTCGTTAGACTCACTTAAGTCTTCGGTATATCTGGGTATTGTACTGGTGGTACTAGTGGTCTGGTTTTTTCTGCGGCAGTTTCTGCCCAGCCTGATTATCGCCCTGACCATACCTTTTTCGCTGCTAATTGCGTTTATCTATCTTTTCTTAAGCGGCCGCACCATCAATACCATCAGTCTTTCTTCTTTAGCAATTGCCTGCGGCATGGTTGTGGATAATGCGATAGTGGTAGTGGATAATGTATACCGTAAATTAGAGAAGGGTAACCGACCGACAGAGGCAGCTATTTTCGGAACCCAGGAGATGTTTTTGGCTATATCAGCCGCTACCTTTACTACCGTGGTTGTATTTTTGCCCATGCTTTTTATACCCGGGGTAATCGGGATCTTTTTTAGCGAGCTGGCCGTGATCGTCTCAGTCACGCTTTTAGGTTCGTTATTTACCGCAGCAACTTTTAGCCCGATGCTCTGCTCTCAATGGATGAAGACTACCTATACCAAAGAGAAGAAATCAAAATTGTTTTCTAAATTCTACAACCTCTCTGAAGATATGTTTAAATCCTGGGAGGCCTTTTATGCGCGCGCATTAGGTTTCTGTCTGCACCATAAGAAGTTAGTACTCATTGGTTTTACTGCAGCCTTTTTTGCTACTATGCTTTTGGTACCTTTCGTAGAAAATGAATTCGCCCCTGAGGAAGACACGGGGGATGTGCGTTTAACTGTTCAGCTCCCTTTAGGTACCCGTTTTGAAGAGAGCGACAAGGTTGCCAGGAGGATCGAGGAGCTGCTTAAGGTAGAGATCCCGGAGGCGCAATTCTATTATGCCCGCACAGGCCAGGTCCCGGGCAGGTCTAGGGCTATGGGTCAGACCTCCGGTGAAAATATTATTACTGTCGGAGCAAAGCTCCTGCCTAAAACCGAACGTAAACGTTCAGTCTGGGCTGTGGCGCAGGCCTTGCGTAGTAAAGTAAAACAAATCCCCGGAGTATTAAAAATAGACATCTCAACCGGAAATCCTATCGGTCGCATGATCACGGGTATGGGTGGCAAAGCGGTGCAAGTGGAGATTATAGGTAATTCCTTCGAGGAGACGGATGCGCTTGCGCAAAAGATGAAGGAGATTATTGAGAAGATCCCGGGGACAGTCGATGCCTCTATTTCCAGAGAGTCGCGGCTGCCTGAACTAAAGATAGCGATTAACAGGGAGAAGGCAGCCAGCCTTGGCTTAAATATGGATATTATCGCCAGCAGCCTTAAGGCCTATATCCAGGGTCCTGTTGCCTCTAAATACAGCGAAAAGGGAGAGACCTATGATATTTATTTAAGGATTGAGGAGACTTCGCGTAAGAAGATAGAAGCTATTGAGAATCTAATTATAGTCTCTCCTGTTACCAGGAGTCAGGTAAGGCTCTCTAATATAGCCAGGATTTATGAAGCTTTAGGCCCCAGGGGGATTGAGCGCCAGAACCGCGAGAGGGTAGTTAAGGTTGAGTGCAATACCTACAAGCGCTCTTCGGGTAAAGTGGTAGAGGATGTAAAGAAGGAAATACGAAAGATGACCCTTTCTTCTAATGTTATGGTAAATATAGGAGGAGAGGCAGAAGAGCAGAAAAAGGCATTTAAAGACTTAACGCTCCTTCTGATGCTGGGGATTATCCTAGTCTATATGATTATGGCAGCGCAGTTTGAATCGCTCCTAGATCCCTTCATCATCATGTTTTCCATACCCTTTACCTTTATCGGTGTAGTCCTGGGATTTCTCTTGACTCACACCACCTTAAATATCGTAAGTTATCTAGGCGCAATTATGCTTATTGGTATCGTAGTGAATAACGCCATTGTTTTGGTTAGCTATATTATTATCCTGCGTGCACGCGGACAATCAATGTATGAGGCAGTTACCAATGCCGGAAAAGACAGATTGAGGCCGGTATTGATGACCACCATTACTACCCTGGTAGGATTGCTTCCGCTAGCCATAGCAAGCGGGGTAGGTTCGGAGACCTGGCGTCCTTTAGGGATTACTATGTTCGGCGGATTAACGGTGTCGACGCTGATTACCATGCTTTTTGTACCGACCTTGTATGCGGTATTCCACCGTAAATCCGCAAAACCTAAAGTGCAGGCATAACGGAGGAAAAAATGCTTAAGATGGTGATGATCGTTTATAATGAGGCCCTGGATTTGGAGGTGACGGAGTCTTTGGAAGGTATAGCCAAGAACTACACAAAGATTACCGCTGCCTATGGCCGGGGCGAGAGTTCCGGCACTCATTTAGGTAACGATATCTGGCCGGGAAGGAATAATATATTATACATAGCCTGCGAGGAAAAAGAGGCACAGCAGATTTTAGGCCGCGTAAAAGAATTGAGAAAAAAGATAGGCCATGAGGGCGCAAAGGCCTTTCTCCTGCCGCTGGAAGAGATGACTTAAAACAGTATCCTCTTTATCCTATCCTTTATCAGCCCTCCTATTTTATTAAAATCTACTTGACAGTATTAAGTGAGTTTAGTTATAATATGGTAAAATTTAAATAGTAAAATTTTACTATATATGAATATTGCTGATATCTTAGAAGTTAGAGTAAAAAGCGCTCCCGACAACCCCAGCCTTATTTTTAAAGGAAAAAATATAACCTTCCGTCAATTAAAAGATACCTCTTTTAGGCTGGCTAATCATTTGATAGGCCTGGGGCTTAAAAAGGCGGATAGATTAGCCATATACCTTCCGAATTCTCCTGAATATGTCTATAGCTACTTGGCCGGTTGGTCTGCTGGCGCTACTGTTGTGCCGCTTGATTTTATGCTTACCGAGGATGAATTGGTATCCTGTCTGGCGCATTCCGAAGCCGAAATCCTAATTACCAAGCCAAAGCCGAACCTCCATCTGGATGTTCTTAAAGCAAGATGCCCGGCATTAAAAGAGATTATTATCTGCGCAGAAGAGGCAGGGCCGTATCTTTCTTTAGGGAAGCTGTTAGGTGAAGGCTCAACCCAGAAGCCCGGGGTTAAAATCCAGGATAAAGACTATGCCATTATCTTTTATACCTCTGGTACTACCGGAAGGCCAAAGGGCGTACTTGTAAGCTATCTGCAGTTAGAGGCGCCCCCTAAGTCTATGGCATATTTCGTAGATTTAAGCCAAAAAGATACTACGCTCTGTGCGGTTCCTTTATCGCATCTGGGCGGGTTGGTTTACCTGCAAAATAATATTTACCACGGAGTGACCGTAGTTCTCATGGAACGCTTTATTCCCAAGGAGTTCCTGGAAAACATACAGAACTATAAGGTGAGTTGTTTCTGGCTGGTCCCTTCCATGTATTATGCTATCCTGCAGTTAAAAGAGTTTGAAACCTATGATTTTTCTAGCCTGCGTTGGTTGGTTTCTTTCGGGGCCTCAAGCGCTCCCGCTGCCCTGCGCAGGTTTCATCAGTATTGCCCTAAGGCGCATTTCCTGAATGGCTGGGGCCTGACTGAAACCAACGCTCCTACCTCGGTTTTACCGATGGGCTCTACAAAAATAGAAAGCGTAGGCAAACCAGCCCCCTGGATCGAAATAAAGATATTTGACGAAGAGGATAAAGAAGTAGCCCCAGGTGGCGTAGGGGAAGTAGTGGTGCGCAGCTGGGTGGTTAGCGACGGCTACTATAAAGACCCAGAGGCAACAGCCAGGGCAATGCGCAACGGCTGGTTTCACACCGGAGACCTGGGTAAGTTTGACGCCGAAGAATATCTTTACATTGTAGGCAGAAAAAAAGAGATGATCAAGGTGGGTGGAGAGATTGTTTTTGAGCCGGAAATAGAGTCGGTTATTTATAAAGAGCCGCATATCCTGGAGGCAGCAGTTGTGGGCGTGCCGGATGAATTAAGGGGCGAGGTACCCAAGGCATTCGTGGTTTTGAAAGAAGGCTTCCTTCTGTCGGAAGATGACCTGCGTTATTTTTTACGCCAGCATCTGGCGCACTTTAAAATACCGCATTATTTCGAATTCAGGAAATCACTTCCCAAAACCAGAAGCGGGAAAGTGGACAAGGAGATATTAAGGGGGGAGAAAATAGATGAATAAGTTTGTTGCCTGGTTCAGCCATGGTTTAATACGTTACCGTTATGGGTTCTTGGCGCTTTGCCTTATCATCAGCTTGTTCTTTGGCTATCAGCTCAAAGACCTTTCTTTCAAGGCCAATATCGGAGATTTCTATCCCCTAAAGCACCCTTACCTTAAAATTCAAAGCCGGCTTAATGAGGTTTTTGGCGGCCTCAATCAGATCTCTATCGCCATAGAGGTTAAAAACGGCACTATCCTTAATACCGTTACTACAGAAAAAGTCTGGCAGATTACCAACTTGCTTTATTTAACCGAAGGGATAAATGCCGCAAGGGTAGCTTCTCTTTCTGCCAGAAAGATTAAATATGTACAGGCTGACCAAGAGGGATTTGTTACTGAATGGATGATGCATGATCCTCCCAAGACCCCCGATGAGATAAATAGGCTTAAGGAGAAGATCGTAAAAACACCCATGGTTTATGGGTCGCTGGTCTCCAAAGATTTTAAGGCCACGCTGATACAGGCTGATTTTGAGTCTAATATTTCTTCCAGGAAGATCTTTGACGTGCTGCAGGGGATTAAGAAGAAATATGAGGATGAGAACCACTCTATTTATATCTCAGGCCAGCCGGTCTTACAGGGCTGGCTTGATTTTTATCTACCCGCTATCAGCAAGCTATTCTTGCTGACACTTTTGGCGATGTCACTGGCTTTATTTTATGCCTTTAAATCTAAGCGCGGGGTGATCCTGCCCTTAATCTCTGCTTCTATGGCTACACTCTGGGGCTTAGGCCTGACCGCGCTCTTTGGCTATAAGCTTACTCCCTCTACTGTACTTGCGCCATTTCTAGTCTTTGCGCTTGGCGTGAGCCACTCCGTGCAGTTCATCAAGCGCTATTACGAATATATGAGCAGAGAGAAACGTAATTCCAAGGCCGCTGCTATTCAGATTACCCGCTCTTTATTTGTGCCGGCATTTACCGGCCTGCTTACTGACGGCATAGGCCCGCTTACTTTATTTACAGTCCCCTTAGGTATGGTCAGAAGCCTCGCTATTACTATTGGTTTCGGCGTATTGAGCATCTTTTTTACGACTGTTATTTTAGTGCCTAGCCTACTTTCTTATCTTAAGCCGCCCAGGCGCCTTGAAGTAATCAAAGAAGAGAGGAGCTCACTTACCAATAAGATCTTAGGATATTTTGCTAAACTATCCGTCAATAAGAGGTCACGCTGGACAGTTATATTTACTTTTTTTATCCTGACTTTCATTGCTATGTTTGGCGCCAGTAAGTTGGTGGTAGGAGATAAAAGTCCGGGTACTTCACTGCTTTACCCCTGGAGCCCCTATAATCAATCGGAGAAGTTTATATCCGAGAAGTTTGCCGCTACTGATCCGTACTACATCTTTGTAGAGGGTAAGTCGCAGGATGCCATGCTTAGCAGCGCCAATCTTAAAGAGATGGACAGCCTGCAGCGCTACCTGGAAAAAGAGGTTACGGGCGTGGGTCGTAGCCTTTCATTGGTAGAATATGTAAAAGGTATGAATATGGTGATGTTTTCCGGGGATAGAAAGGAATACCGCATACCGGATAACGATAAGACTATTGCGGAATACCTCTTTTTGTATTCCCTGACCGGTTTTCCGGGGGATTTTGATCCCGTAGTAAATCAAAGTTATCAATATGCCAATATCAAGGTTGACCTTGCGGACCACAAGGCCAAGACTATAAATCAGGTAATAGCCAAAACTGACCAGTGGATTAAGGAGAACCATAAGAGCAAGGACCTGGATTTTTCTTATGCCGGAGGAAATATCGGAATGCTGGCTGCGGTAAATCAGATAGTGGTGACCATGCTGCCGGTAAATTCCCTGCAGACCTCATTTTTAGTCTTTATCTGTCTTGTAGTTGCGTATGGCTCTTTAGTCTCGGGCTGGCTTTTAATCATACCGCTGGTCTTTCGTACCTTTCTGGTTTTCGGGATACTCGGGTTTATGAAGGTTGGGCTTACTGCAGAGATGATTCCCATGGTTGCTTTAGGGATTGGTTTCGGAGATGATTTCGGAATATATATCGTATCGCGTATCAAGGAGGTCTTGAAAGAAGGAGGTGGGACATTAAAAGAAGCAGTAGTTGAGGCTATGACTACTTCAGGCAAGGCCGTGTTTTTTACCGGACTTACCTTGACCATCGGCATAGCTACCTGGATGTTCTCCAGTATCCTTATGCAGGCAAGGTTAGGCGCGCTCCTGGGATTTTTTATCTTTTTTAACGCCATAGGCACGCTGATCGTATTGCCTTCAATGATAATGACGGTGAAACCAAAGTTTCTGAATAAGTGAAATACCCCCGCTGTCCTGCTTCGCAAAGCGAAGCAGGACAATGCGCGGGGGTTAATTTACAGACGGCCTTACGGCCTACGACTTACTTCGCTATGAAAGTAGGGCAGGGGCTGCGTAAGTCGTCTGTTCATTAAGGAGGTTGGTATGAAAAAACTGTTTTTGTTGTTGGCAGCCTTAGCTCTTATCCCTGGCTATTGTCTTGCCGCAGGCCTGGAATACTTCCAGGTCTATACGCCCAAAGACGGGATGAGCGCAGATGAGATCATGCAGATTGAGTATTTTGTCAAATACACCAGGTTTGCGCATGATGTCAGGATGTTGGGCAAGTCTTATTTTGTAGATAAGGCCGGTGGTGTGCGCGAAAAAGCAACTGCCAGAACCAGGATTACCTTAGGCAGAAAGTCAGACGGCATCGCTTATAAAGATTTAGTCGTCTTTACTACCCCTCAAGTTAGAGGTATGGGTACGCTTACCTGGACTTATATGAATCCCGCCAGACAGTCGGATTCCTGGCTGTGGATTCCTTCTTTAAAGAAAATCAGAAAAATTTCAGCTTCTAACGCTGATGACTCATTTCTGGGCTCTGATTTTACGGTTGAGGATATATTAACCCGTAAGTTTGAAGATGAAACCTATATATTAAAGGGGAGCGAGAACTTTAAAGGCTACACTTGTGAGTTCAATAAAAAGACATACTTTGTGGATGCGCCGTGTTTTGTAATCGAGGCAAGGCCTAAGAAATCACCCTGGTATTATTCAAAGAGGATACTCTGGGTGGATAAGTCTACCGGCGGCGGCATCTATGAGGAGAAGTATGATACAACAGGCCGTATGTATCAGACCATATTTAAGAGCTTTGAGATATTCAATGTGAATAATAAGGCATACCCTACGCAGACTCTACTTGAGGTTAAAGATTTAAGGACCGGGCACCGCACGGTGATTACCAACGACAATATAAAATACGACCAGGGCTTGAGAGAGGATCTCTTTAGCGAGAGGTCCCTGATGCAGTCCAGATGGTAAAAAGGAGGAAGCAGATGAAAAAGCTTGTATTGACCGTAGCGTTACTATTGTGCTCTAGCCTTGCCTTCGCCAGCGATAATTTCAGCTTGAGCGGTTACTTCAAGAATGAGATATCCCTGCGTATGCAAGATTGGAACAATGATTTGACCAAATTTAAGAATATCGTTGAGTTATCAGGCGAGTATAAGATCAGGGATGATGAGCTGGTCTTTTTTACCAAGGCCAGATATTGGTATGACCCTGTGTATAACTGGCGCGAGCAATTTGATATAGCCCAGCATTACATGGAGCATACGCAGCGCACAGATTGGCTACGGGACTGCTATCTAGACTATAACAATGGTCCCTGGTCTTTAAGGCTGGGTAAACAGCAGGTAGCCTGGGGACAGGCAGATGGTATTACCATACTGGATAGGGTTAACCCTGTGGATTTAAGCGAGTATTGGCTGCAGGATTTTGTGGATATGCGCATTCCGCTATGGATGACTAATATCAACTATGCGCCTAAACAAAATTCTAATCTGCAATTTTTGGTTATACCTGATTTTGAACAATCCACCTCTGCATCCCTCGGAG
>JBAXNZ010000017.1:0-11267 GCA_037133515.1 bacterium | reverse complement strand
CTCGTTATATATAGTTTCATCGAAGACAAGCTTTCCGATAGTGCCTTCGCCATTCTTTATCTTGACTATGGTGTCATCAATATCAGAGGCAGTCTTTCTAATCAGCCTCTCTACCTCCTGCATAGGTATAGGGTCTTCGCCCTCCAGGGACTGGCCTGCCGGCAGAAAGTTAACCGTATCCTTGCCGGGCATAATCTCAATATATTTTTCCCCCAAAAGCCCCAGGGTATTAACCCAGACCGTAGAATCAGCGGGTATCTTTATCCTATCCTCTACCCAGCCTACTATCTGGATCGTGATTTTACCTTCAGGCAAGAGGATAAAATTTATCTTCTTTACTTGCCCCACATCCATCCCCGCGAACCTAACCGGGGCTCCGATTTTTACTCCGTTAATAAAACTAAAGCTAAACTTGACCAGCCTCCCGGAGGACCAGCTTTTAAAACCGCCGATGGATAAGACGAAAACCGCCAGGATCACCACGCCAAAAAAAACAAAGATGCCGACCTTCATCTCCAGCTTTGATTTGCCAAATAACATTTTACCCCTCCGTATAGGCTATTAAATTACATGTGGACCTTTTGAGTCTTATCTAAGACGCTCTTGGGCTCTACTGTCTCGGTTATTGGCCCTTGAGCCAGGCCGTTTATGAACTGATGCACCACAGGATGATTGCTTTGCTGTATCTCCTCTGGAGTCCCCTCAGCAATGATCTTTCCGCGGTAAAGCATGGCTATCCTGTCCGCTATCTTATATGCGCTCTTCATATCGTGGGTAACCACAATAGAAGTCACCTTTAATTTATCATGAAGGCTCTTAATGAGTTCGTTTATGCTATCTGCGGTGATGGGGTCGACCCCGGTTGTCGGTTCATCGTAAAGTATGATCTGCGGGTTTATGCACAGAGCCCTGGCTAGTGAGACGCGTTTTTTCATCCCGCCGCTTAGCTCCGAAGGCATGACGTTTTCTATGCCGCCAAGGCCAACCATGGATAACGCTTCTTCTACTCTTTCTAATAATTCCTGCTGCCCGATATGGTCATGCTCTATCAGTCCGAAGCCTACATTTTCACCCACGGTCAGAGAATCAAAGAGCGCGCCACCCTGAAAGACAAACCCTATCTTCATACGCAGCTCATTGAGTTCGTCTTCACTAGACTTTGAAACATTATGGCCGTTGACAATAACCTCTCCGCTTTCAGGCTTTAATATCCCCTCGATATGTTTTAAAAGTACACTCTTGCCGCATCCGGAACGGCCGATGATAACATAGGTCATTCCGTCTGGAATAATCAGGCTTGCCCCGTCCAGGACCTTGCGCCCCGCAAAAGATTTTGTGACATTCTTTATCTCTATCATGGAAATATAAAATAAAATAGCGCGGTGAAAAAACAGTCCGCAGTAATAATCAGTATAAATGAAATCACTACCGACTGCCTGGTGGCCTTGCCTACTCCTTCTGCTCCTCCCTCTACGTTAAAACCCTCGTAGCAGCTGACGAAGGCGATGATCATCCCGAAGAATACCGTCTTGGCTAATCCGGTAAACAAATCTTTGTAGAACAGCGCGTCAGCAGTAATCTTTAAATACATACTCGAAGATATGCCCATCCTATACACACAGATGGCGTACCCACCAAATATGCCTACCAGATCCGCGTATAAAGTAAGTACAGGAAGCATTAAGCTTAGTGCCACAAACCGAGGGACCACCAGGTATTTTACAGGATTAGTGGCAAAGGCTTCCAGCGCGTCTATCTGCTCGGTTACCTGCATAGAGCCTATCTCGGCAGTAATAGCAGCACCCACCCGACCTGCCACTATTAACGCGGTGATCACCGGTCCTAATTCCCTGACCAGCGAAATCGCAACAATGCTGGCGATGTACATCTCAGAACCCAGCCGCTGCATAAGCACTGCGGTCTGAAGGGCCATGATCATACCGATAAACATCCCGATTAACGAAACTATCAGCAGGCTGTCGTAACCCGTCCTTTTGGCCTGATCAAAGATACGTCTCCTTTGGTAAGGAGGGGAAAAGGTAAGATATAAGGTTTGGGCAGCTAAGTTACTTAGGCCGCCTAAAAAATATAGGAATGAAATTACTTTCTGGCCCAGCTTAATAAAAAAATTAGCTATCATTGTTATTGCTCAAAGATTAACTCTTCGTTTTTACGAATAACCTTGACCGCGCAACCCTCCTTGAATTTCTTAGAGATGATCTCAGAAGCCAGAGGGTCCTCCACGAATCTTTGTATAGTCCTTTTCAGGGGCCTGGCACCGAATACAGGGTCAAAACCTTTTTCAATCAGAAAATCTTTCGCCTCCTGAGCGACTTCCAGGCTTATCTTCTGCTCCTTCAATCTTTCAGCCAAGAAACCTATCTCAATATCGATTATACGCTCCAGGTCCTCTTTGACTAAAGGCCTAAAGACGATAATATCATCAACGCGGTTTAAGAACTCCGGCTTAAAGGTGCGCTTCACTTCTTCCAACAACTTATCCTTCATCTCTTGGTAACCAATATCCTCCTTTTGGCTCTTGAATCCTAAAGAGCCGGTCCTGCGGATCAATTCCGCTCCTACGTTTGAAGTCATAATCAAAACCGTATTCCTGAAGTCAACTTTTCTGCCAAAGCTATCAGTGAGCCGGCCGTCTTCCAAGACTTGCAGCAGGAGATTAAAAACGTCCGGATGCGCCTTCTCTATCTCATCCAGGAGTATAACCGAATACGGCCTACGCCTGACCTTTTCGGTAAGCTGCCCTCCCTCCTCATAACCAACATATCCGGGAGGCGCACCTACTAAGCGGGAGACATTAAACTTTTCCATATACTCTGACATATCTAACTGCAGCAGCGCATCCTCATCGCCAAACATAAACTCAGCCAAGGCGCGGGCTAATAAGGTCTTTCCCACTCCTGTGGGGCCTAAAAATACAAATGAACCTATCGGCCTACGGGGGTCTTTTATACCTGCGCGCGACCTGCGCACCGCATGGGCAATAGCCAAGATCGCCTCATTCTGGCCTATTACCCGCCTATGTAGCTCTTCTTCGATCTTGAGTAACTTCTCCCCCTCTTTCTCTTCTAATCTAAATATGGGGATACCTGTCCACTGGGCTACGATCTTGGCAATCTCCTCAGCAGAAACCTCAGGCCGCATCTTATCTTTTGCCTGCGACCATTCTTTGTTTAAGCGCTCAAGTTCCTGGCGCGCCTGGCGCTCCTGGTCTCTTAACAAAGCAGCTTTTTCAAAATCCTGGCTTTTTATAAAGATCTCTTTTTCCTTGCGCAGGGTCTCAACCTTTTCTTCAAATTGTTTAATATCAGGCGGGACTACCAGTACGTTTAAGCGCGCTCTCGCGCCTGCCTCATCTATCAAATCAATCGCCTTATCCGGAAGGAATCTTCCTGAGATATAGCGGTCAGACATCTTTGCCGCCGCCTCTAGGGCATCATCCTTAAAAGTAACCCGGTGATGCGCCTCGTATTTATCACGTAGGCCTTTTAAGATCTCTACTGTCTGCTCAACAGAGGGAGGCTCCACCATAATAGTCTGAAACCTGCGCTCAAGCGCAGCATCCTTCTCAATATACTTTCTATACTCATCCAGGGTAGTAGCCCCGATACACTGCATCTCACCGCGCGATAGGGCCGGCTTTAAGATATTTGAGGCATCTATTGCGCCCTCTGCTGCGCCTGCTCCTACCAGGGTATGTAATTCGTCAATAAAGATAATGACATCCTGCGAGCGTTTTATCTCCTCCATTACCGCCTTTATCCTCTCCTCAAACTGGCCGCGGTATTTTGTACCGGCAACCATCAATGCTAAATCTAGGATAACCATGCGCTTTCCCCTTAACACTTCAGGTACATTGCCTTCCACTATCAACTGCGCCAGGCCCTCTACAATAGCAGTCTTTCCTACCCCGGCCTCGCCCAACAGCACGGGATTATTTTTAGTCCGGCGACTCAATATCTGAATCACCCTTTCAATCTCAGGGCGCCTATTAATAACCGGATCAAGCTTATTCTCTTTTGCCAGGGCAGTGAGGTCTCTGCCAAAGGCATCCAGGGCAGGGGTCTTGGTTTTGGCTTGCGTTGAGCCCATGCCCGGTAGGGCAGAACCTAAAAGTTCCATCACTTCATTCCTTACGGTATTAAGGTCTAAGCCTAGATTTAATAAAACCTGAGAGGCTACCCCCTCGCCTTCGCGTATAAGCCCAAGTAATAAATGCTCCGTACCGATGTAATTATGCCCCATCGACCTTGCCTCTTCAGCTGCCAGCTCCAGGGCTTTTTTAGCGCGCGGGGTAAAGGGTATGTCTCCGATAATCTGGGTAGCCGGGCCTGGCTGCACTAACTTTTCAATCTCCAGGCGTATATTCTCCAAAGATACGCCCATCTTCTGCAGGACTGTTGCTGCCACTCCCTCGCCCTCGCGTATCAGGCCCAATAGTATATGTTCTGTGCCGATGTAATCATGATTAAAACGCCTGGCCTCCTCCTTAGCTAAAATAATTACCTTCCTGGCCCTTTCGGTAAATCTATTGAACATTTAACCTCCTAAAATTATGCCTTTTAGTCTGTTGCGGACAATCTCCGCCCGTTTTGCGTCTCTCTCGACGCTGGAGAGCTTCTTGTTCTCTATTTTTTGCAGATGCGCCGGCTGAGTAATAATGAACAGCTCATTGATATCTCTGCGGTCAATCTCCTTAATCATCCCGAGGTCGTAGCCTAACCTGACCATGGATAAAAGCTCTATGGTCTCCTGGCTTGAAATAATATGGGCGCTCTTAAGTATGCCTGAGCTACGGCTGACCCTATCTTCAAGCATAGACCTGTTTTTAGATAGGAGGGCCTCCCTGGCCTGGCCTTCCTGCTCAACAATCTGCTTGATCAGACTGTTTATATTCTCGATAATCTCATTTTCGTTATGGCCTAAAGAAACCTGGTTTGAGATCTGAAAAAAATTTCCGGTGGCCTGGGTACCCTCCCCGTAAAGACCGCGGGTGGTAAAACTTAGCTTTGAAATAGCGGCGAGTACCCGGTTTATCTGACGGGTCATTACCAGAGCCGGAAGATGTAGCATTACTGAACCGCGCATGCCTGTTCCGGTATTAGTGGGGCAGGCAGTTAAATACCCCCAATCAGGCAGAAAGGCAAAAGGCAATTCCTTGGCAAGATAGTCATCTATTTTATTAATAATATTCCAGGCCTCAAAAAGATTCAAGCCAGACTGCATTACCTGCATCCTTATATGGTCTTCTTCATTTACCATGAGCGAGATAATTTCATTATCATCTATTATTACCGCCTTGTGGTCTGCCTTCTGGGCATGTTCATAAGACATAAGATGCCTTTCAACTAACAGCTGCTTATCCAGGCCGTCCAGATCCGCCATCCTTAAAATAGTAGCGCCTTTTAGGTAATCCATCTTTAAAGCCGAGTTGCTGACAGCATTCAGCACCTGTTCCGACTGCTTCTTATCTGCCCAATGCGGAAAAGAGATTATCTCCAGGTTCCTGGCTAAACGGATACGGCTGGAGATAACAATATCGGAGTTTGGGCCGCTGGCCTTAAGCCATTCGCTGCTATGGTTAAGTAGGTCGTCTATTTTCATTTTTCCTTTGTATCCTCTTTATCTTCCTGCGGCTGTTTCTTTTCAAATTCTCTAATCTGGTCTCGCAAGTGAGCTGCCTCTTCAAAGGCCTCTGCTTCAACTGCCTTCTGCAGCTTCTGACGCAGCCCAGAGAGGTCTATCTTTTTCTTTAGACCGCCGGAAACCTTAAGCGGAGATTTACCGACATGCAAGTTTGAACCGTGTATCCTCTTTAAAAGCGGACCCAGATATTTTTTAAATGCGCTATAGCATTCTCCGCAACCAAGCCTGCCCATTTTTTTAAAATCGTTATAGGTAAGGGCACAGTTGGGGCATTTGAGGTCCTGCGCCTCTTTTTCTAAGGCAGGCTTATTAAACTCAGCCAGCCCTGCCAACAGATCGCTTAAGCCGAACTGCTGCTCCATCTGCACGCTCTTCTGGCGGGCGCATTCCTCGCACAGGTGCAGTTCGTTCATCTGGTCGTCGATTATCTCGGTCAGATGCACGGTTGCCGAATTTTTATTACAGATATCGCAAAGCATAACAAGAATTCCGCTTAGTACTTAGTGCCTTCTTTCTTAGTACATTCCTTAAACTTCTTCGTTAGATCCAATGTAAGCTTGCCGGGTTTACCATTACCAATGATGCGTCCGTCAACCTTAACCACCGGCACAATCTCTGCCGCAGTACCGGTAAGAAAACACTCATCAGAGATATACACCTCATGCCTGGTAAGCACATGTTCATGCACCGAGATTTTACTTTTTCTGGCAATCTCCAAGACCGTATCGCGGGTAATGCCGCGTAAAGTGCCCATGCACTGCGGAGGCGTATAGAGATGGTTGTTTTTTACGATAAAGATATTGTCTCCGGTACACTCTGCCACATAGCCTAGAGAATCCAGCATAATCGCTTCATCATAACCGCAGTTTAAGGCCTCGATCTTAGCCAGGATATTATTCAGATAGTTCAGAGATTTAATCTGAGGATTAAGGGCCTCGGGGAGATTCCTGATCGTAGGTACAGAGATCAATGCTAAGCCCTGCTTATAAAACTTCTCTGGGTATAAGGCTATCCTATCGGTGATAATAATGATGGTTGCATTGCCGTTACATTTACGCGGGTCAAGCCCAAGATCTCCCTCCCCCCTGGTCACTATCAGGCGGATATAGGCGTCTTTAAGACCATTTGCCTTCAAGGTAGAGACTACTGCTTTAATCAGCTGTTCTTTAGAAAGTGGAATTTTTATCATCAGCGTATGCGCTGATTCAAAAAGCCTATCAATATGTTCTTTCAGTTTAAAAACCAAACGGTTATAAGAACGTATCCCCTCAAAAACCCCGTCTCCGTATAAAAGACCGTGGTCAAAGACGGATATCTTTGCCTCGTTTTTTTCGTAAAACTTACCGTTAATATAAATCTTCATCTTGCCTCCTTACCCCTCTAATACCCCGTCTTTTAAATAATATACCCTATCCGTAGTCTTTGCTAATTCCAGATTATGCGTTACCAAGACAACGGTCATCTTATTCTCTGTATTTATTTTCCTGATCAACGAGATTATCTGGCCACCTGAGCCTGAATCAAGATTACCCGTAGGCTCATCGCAAAGAAGCAAATCAGGGCTATTTATCAGCGCCCGCACAATCGCCACCCGCTGCCTCTCTCCGCCGGAAAGCTGCATAGGCAGGTGCGCAATCCTTTTGTTTAAGCCCATACGATTTAAAAATCCCAAGGCCCGAACTGCTAGATCGGTTTTATCTCTCCTGCCTCCTAAACCAATAAACGCAGGCATTAAAACATTTTCTAAAACCGTGAATTCAGAAAGCAGATGGTAAAACTGAAACACGAACCCTATTCTTTTATTGCGCAGCCTGCAAAGCACTGCATCGTCTAATTTATATATATCCTCGCCCTCAAATAGCACCTTTCCTGAAGTAGGCATATCCAGCCCCCCCAGTATATTTAAGAGGGTGGACTTACCAGCTCCGGAAGGCCCTACTATCGCAATAAACTCGCCTCTCTCTATTTTTAAGTCTACCCCTTGTAACACCGGGATAGCCTTACCTACGTTATGATATGTCTTATGAATATTATTGACTTCTAGCATCCCTATTCGTATCTGAGCGCCTCAACCGGCCGTAAACCCGCCGCCTTAGCCGCAGGGTATATTGTGGATACCAGCGTAATAACCATTGCCGCCAGGATAATTAGGATAATATCCGGCCAGAGTTCTATATATACCGGAAGCCTGTCTATGTAATAGATATCCTGCGGAAGTTTTATAAACTGGTATTTCTTAAGCAGGCCACAGAGCAACATGCCTCCTGCGCTACCCAGAAGCGTTCCTAAAGCGCCGATAATCAGGCCTTGGTAAATAAAAATCTTTTTTATCTCCTTTGCCGTCATGCCTATAGTCTTTAATATCCCGATATCCTTGGTCTTCTCCACCACCATAACTATTAATGTGCTGGCTATAGTAAAAGAGGCAACTAATATTATCAGGGTTAATATAATAAACATGGTGAGCTTCTCTAATTTAAGCGCGGCAAAAAAATTCTGATTGACCTCTTCCCAAGTCTTAAGGATATAGCTAAGCCCTAGCCTCTTGTTTAATTCATCGCGCACGCCACTAGCTAAATAAAGATTATCCAGCTTAACGGCTACTGCACTAAATAGATTATTCATACCCACAATCTCCTGGGCCGTCTTTAAGTTGGTAAACGCCAGGTTCAGGTCGTAATCATACATCCCGGAATTAAATATCCCCTTTACCTTGAGGCTACGCTGCTTAGACTGCGCCGAATAAGTAGCAAGATCAGAATCTATGCCTAAACCTAGATACGCTGCTAACTCCTTTCCGATAATCACGCCATCATCCCCTAAATCAGCGAGGCTGCCCTGGATTAAATATTTGTCTATCTTGGTTACCGAAGATTCACTCTTGGGGTTTATGCCTTTGAGGTTTACGGCGAAGAGCCTGTTACCTTCCTTGAGTAATACCTGGCCTTGAACATAAGGACTAATCCCTATGATATGGGCCTGGCCATTTAACTTTTTTACTATATTAGAGTATTCTTCATTGCCTATGCCGTTGTAGCTGGCTATGGTTATATGCGAATAGTTGCCGGAGATCTTCTCACGCAGGTCCTGGTCAAATCCGGCCATCACCGCAATTACCACAATAAGCGCCATTACCCCGATAGCCACCCCTAAAATAGAGATGATGCTGATCAAAGAGATAAATCTTTCCTTTCTTCTAGTCACCAGGTAGCGCCAACTGATAAAGAGTTCAGTCTTCATGTTATTTTTCTAAACGCAACAGAGGAAATAGTATCACGTCCCTTATAGAAGGCTGGTCTGTTAAAAGCATTACCAGCCTGTCGATGCCTATACCTAAGCCGCCTGCAGGAGGCATACCGTGCTCCAGGGCCAGGAGATAATCATCGTCCAACGTCTTCTTTTCCTGGGTATCCAAATCCTTAATCTCTTCCTCAAAACGCCTCTTCTGTTCCAGCGGGTCGTTTAACTCCGAATAGGCATTACCTATCTCAAGGCCTGCTATATATAGTTCAAACCTTTCCGAAACTAAAGGATTATCCTTCTTGGTTTTTGCCAAAGGGCAGAGGCTGGTAAAATAATCCGTCACAAAAGTAGGCCCCATAAACATATCCTGCTCCAGAATATCCTCGATAATCTTGGCAACCTGCGAACGGCTAAGCCGCGATTTTTCCTTGGCAAAGCCCTTCCCCTGCAGTTTCTCTAGCATCACCCCTGCTTCATCAGAAGGCTCAATGCCAAACTTCTCTTGCACCATCCCGGCAAAAGAACGCCTCTGCCAGGGAGTGGCTAGGTCTATAGTTTTGCCTTGGTAAGAAAATTTTGTATCACCTAAAACTTCGCGAGCCACAGTGGTAATCAAATCCTCACACAATTGCATCATACCCTCGTAATCAGAATAGGCGGCGTACACCTCAAGCATAGTAAACTCAGGGTTATGGCGGGTCGAGACGCCTTCATTTCTGAAACTACGGTTTATCTCATAGACCTTATCCAGCCCGCCTACCAGAAGCCGCTTAAGAAATAGCTCCGGGGCGATCCTAAGATATAAATCCATGGCATATTCATTATGAAAGGTCTTAAAGGGCCTACCTGCTGCTCCTCCCGGGATAGAATGCATCATCGGAGTTTCTACTTCCTGGAAGTTTTTAGTATCCAAGAAATTCCTGATAGAGCGGATAATCCTGGAGCGCGACAAGAATACTTTTTTTACTTCCTCATTGGCAATCAGATCCAGGTAGCGTTGGCGGTAACGCAACTCTACATCTTTAAGCCCGTGCCATTTCTCAGGAAACGGCCTCAAAGACTTAGAAAGCACGCTAAATTCCTCTACCTTTACCGTAGGTTCATTGGTATGCGTATTAAAAAGCTCTCCTTTTATATTAATGATATCGGAGATATCCACGTCTTCAAATACGCTAAACCTATCCTGGCCTATAATATTCTCTTTAAGGTAAAGTTGTATCTTGGCTGTTGCGTCCTTAAGATCCAGAAAAACCGCTCTCCCATGCGAACGCTTAGCCGTAATGCGGCCGCAAAGGCTCACCCTGCGGCCCTCCTGGAAATCATCCAAAGCCGCCCTTATATCTATGTGGCCAGGATCAGCCCTATCATAGACAGTTATACCTTTGGCCTGCAAAGAGTTAAACTTTGCCTTCCTTTGTGCAAGTATATCGTTTAGTTCCATATAGAAAAGTAATTATATAGTAAAATCGGCTTCCTGTCAATTAAGAAAACTGGATTAATTATACTATAAGTTAGTAAAAAATATGGGCTTGCGTCAATAAGGAAGGGCCTGTCAGGAGAGTCTTTCTACTACCAAAGGTTTCTTTTTATCCAGCTATCCAAGCTATCGATTTTCTCTGAAAAGATGTTGGGTTCCTGGCTGTCTATACTGTTACTTTTTTTATCCTGCTTAAACATAGGAGGGATATCCCGCATCCCAACATCCCCCGAATGTACGGCACTTAACACCTCGCAGCCACAGACACAGGTAAGCAGAAAAAACAAAAGGAAAGCAGCGCTTTTCTTCTTCATTAGCTAACTAAACTTGGCTTAAACCGCCTCAATTGTTGAAGGAGGTTTGCTGGTAATGTTGTAGGTAACGCTTACTACCCCGGCTACAGAGCCGGTTATCCTGGCAGCTAATTTTTCCAAAACTTCAAAAGAAAGCTTGGTAGGTGTTCCTGTCTTAGCATCGCTACTATCCCAGCACCTGACTTCTATCTGCAAACCAAAATCCCTCTTTCCGTCCCGTATACCAGTAACCCTATCTTCATGCAAAATCGCCAGGTACTGAAAGGCCGAACTCTGCGCCAACTCTTCTTCAACAATATAAGTGGCTTTTCTAACCACCTCCACCCTTTCCGGGGTAACCTCTCCTATGATCCTGGCTGAAAGCGCAGGCCCTGGGAATGGCGGCCGGTTATACATCCTCTCCGGCAACCCTAAGGTTTTCGCCAAAAGGCGCACAGCAGGCTTTCTCAATTGCACCAGCATCCTCCGCTACAACAAGCAAAGGAAAATATGGTTTTTCATCAATGATAACGACAGCAGGATAAAACTTTCAAAAACACCAAAAGGACTTAATCTTGTGTCGGGCAAAA
>JBAXNZ010000016.1:0-11314 GCA_037133515.1 bacterium | reverse complement strand
GAATTTGGGTCTTCAGGGTTACGCATAATACCTTTTACATTAGTAAGCAAAACCAGCTTCTCTGCCTTAAGGGCCACTGAAATCGCCGAAGCAGCCTCGTCGGCATTTATATTGTAAGCCTTCTTATCATGGCCTATGCCTATAGGCAGGAGCACTACTACTTTATCGGCTTTTAATTCCTCAGTTATGGCTTCAGTGTTTACGCTGACAATATCACCTACCAAACCTAAATCTACTTCAGCCTTTTTCTTCTCTGCCTGGATTATTCTCTCATCCTTACAGTTAAGGCCAACTGCCTTTGCGCCCAGCTCTGTTATCTCCGATACTATTGTATCGTTTAATAACTGTAGCTCCTCTTCTACCAGTTTAAGCGTCTCCTTGTCGGTTACGCGCATCCCGTCAATAAACTCCGTCTTAATCCCGGAGGTACGCATACGCTCGTTGATATTAGGGCCTCCGCCATGAATCAGCACCGGCCTAAGCCCCATGAAGTTAAGGAAGACTATGTCTTCCAGGATCCCCTTCCTTATCTTTTCATCACCCAGTATACTGCCGCCGTACTTGATGACTATTGTCTTCTTGTGGAACTTCTTTATATAAGGTAAAGCCTCGATTAAAACATCTGCTTTCTTAATAGCCTCTTCCATATTAACCTTCCTTAATTGTATGCCGCGTTTATTTTAATATAGCCTGGGGTAAGATCCGAGGTATAGACCACTGAAGCGGCCTTACCCTGGCCCAATGCTACATCCACCATAATCTCCTTCTTCTTTAAAGAGCTTACCTTCATCTTAAGCCTAGCCTCATCTACAGCCACGCCGGAGGCTCCGATAGCAGCTGCTATCCTGCCGAAATTCTTATCCTCTCCGTACATAGCGGTCTTAAAAAGGTTTGAATTCGCTATTGCCAGGGCTGCCTTTTTTGCCTCTTTAAAGTTTTTAGCGCTGCTTACCCTGATCTGAATAAACTTGGTAGCCCCTTCGCCGTCTTTAACTATCATCTTGGCTAATTCTAAGCAAAGCATGTTCAGGGCCCCGGAAAAAAGCAGGAAGCCCTTATTTAAATCTATTGTCCCGTTATTTGCCGCAGCATTAGCTAAAAGCATCACTGAGTCATTAGTGCTCATACATCCGTCAACGGTTATACAATTGAAGGAATTATCTGTTGCTATTTTTAGCGCCTTATCCAAAGCAGGCTGGGTAATCTTTGCGTCGGTAAGCATAAAGACCAGCATCGTAGCTAAGTCAGGGGCAATCATCCCTGCGCCCTTGGCAATACCACAAAGAGTAATTTCAGCTTTACCCAGATTGAACTTTACGCTTACCTCTTTACTAAAGGTATCAGTAGTTAAAATTGCCCTGCCTACCTTACCTATCCCTTCTATAGACAAATCTTTTACCAGTTTAGGAATAGCCATTTTTATCCTGGCTACGGGAAGCCTTTTGCCGATAATACCGGTAGAGGCCACCAGGACCTCTTCTTTTTTTATGCCCAGACTAACGGATACTGCCCTTGCTAGCCCTTGCGCATCTAGCAGGCCCTGATTACCCGTAAAACAATTAGCATTTCCGCTATTTACCAGTATTGCCCTATACTGCCTGCTTGGCTCAAGGTGTATTTTATTCACCTTAATCGGCGCAGCCACAATTTTATTGCTGGTAAAGAGACAGCTGGCCTTTGCCGCTACATGCGAATAAAGCAGCCCCAAGTCAGGCTTACCTGACTTTTTTATACCGCATGCCAAGGCGCTGGACTTAAAATATATGGGCAGGACCGCCTTCCTATATAGCTTCATAGTAATCCCATAGTCTCAGGGAACTTATACATAATATTCATATTCTGTACAGCCTGGCCTGATGCGCCTTTAAGAAGATTATCTATGGCAGAGACTATTATTACATTATCTGCGAAATCAGCAATCCCTATATCGCAGAAATTTGTCCCTACCACATCTTTAAGCCCGGGGAATTCACCTTCTTTTTTTATTCTCACAAAAGGCTCTCTCTGGTAAAATTTCTTATAAATCTCCTGCAAGTTTTTAGCTTTAAGCTTTGCTTTTTTCTCTTTCTTAACGTATATGGTCTCCAAAATCCCCCTATTTAAAGGCAAAAGATGCGGGACGAAGGTAACCGCCATTTTTTTACCGGCCAATCCGGACAATTCCTGATTAATCTCAGGGCTATGCTGGTGCACATTTATTTTATAAGCCATAAAATCTTCGTTAACTTCTGCGAAAAGCATGGCCTCAGCTGCTTTTCTGCCTGCTCCGGTAACCCCTGATTTGGCATCAATAATTACCGAGGATAAATCTACCAAATCCAAGGCTACTAAAGGGGCTAGGCCAAGTATAGCGGCAGTAGGATAGCAACCCGGATTAGCCAGGAGCTTGGCACTTTTAATCTTTGCCCTGTATAGCTCCGGTAAGCCATACACAGCTTTTTTAAGATTCACCTTATCTTTATGCGCTAATTTATAGAACTTTTCATAGAGCGCGCTATCTTTCAGCCTATAGTCGGCGCTTAGGTCAATTACCTTTTTACCTGCCTTAAGCAATTTAGGAACCAGCGACATAGATACGGTATGCGGCAGGGCCAAAAATACCAGCTCGCACGATGCAATAATCTTTTTTATATCCGGTAGCGAACAGACCAAATTAATTCTTCCGGAAAACTTAGGAAATATCTGCTCAATAGGAAGAGGCCTATCTATCTTAGCAGAAAGATTAGTTATCCTGGCCTCGGGGTGCTTAAGCAGAATCTGGATCAATTCTTCTCCGGCATAACCGGTAACGCCAATAATGCCTACATTTAGCATCTTAAACTCCTTATAAACACTGTTCCTCCCTTACAGGTTATCTATCATATATACTGTAAGGGATAAATTCAGCCTTATAAGTTATGTCGCACATTCTTTTATGGAAGGCTCCATAACTTATGGCTTCATTTAATATTAAGATAAAAAGGAGACGGAGTCAAGCTTTTTTCTCGTCGGATAGAATAAAAAATCCCGCCGGTTCACCCCAGCGGGATTCAATAATCTTATCAGATTGTTTCTCTTGTTCTCTCTAACTCCTGATTATCTCTTTGTCCACTGGAAGCGTTTACGCGCACCCTTCTGGCCGTACTTCTTGCGCTCCTTCATGCGCGGGTCACGCGTAAGAAAGCCCTGCTTGCGCAAGATATCTTTTAGGCTTGCTTCGGCTAAGACCAGGGCGCGAGATATACCATGCCTTAAAGCGCCTGCCTGGCCGGTAAGCCCGCCTCCTCTTATGTTTGCCATAACATCATATTTGGCTGCGCTTTCAGTTGCCACCAGCGGCTGTTTAATGATAATCCTATCCGTCTCCCTGAGGAAGTATTTCTCGTAGGGTTTGCCGTTGACACGAATATTGCCAGAGCCCGGGATAAGGTATACCCTGGCCGTGGATTCTTTGCGCCTGCCTACTGCTGTAATTCTGGTCACTTCACTCATTATTATTAAACCTCCAAAGAAACGGGTGCCTGTCCTTTATGTGGGTGCTTATCGTCCGCGTAAACCTTTAACTTTTTAATCATATCTCTGCCTAACGGCCCTTGCGGAAGCATGCGCTGCACTGCCAAGTGGATCACGGTAGTCGGCCTCTTGCTCAACATGGCCTCCAAAGGTATCTCCTTTAGGCCGCCTGGATAGCCTGAATAACGACGGTATATTTTTTGCTTAAGTTTTCTGCCGGTAACCCTAACCCCGGATGCATTGATGACAATTACACCGTCTCCGGTATCCAGGAATGGGGTAAAGATAGGCTTATGCTTGCCTCTTAAAATTGAGGCAACCTTAGCTGCGAGCCTGCCCAGGACCTTATCCTTGGCATCAACAATAAACCACTGCCGTTTGATATCCTCTTTTTTAGCTACATATGTCTTATTCATAGAAAGTAAAGTATAACATAATTTTTATTTAAGTCAAATAAATTTTACGCCTATTTTTTATCAAAATTATAGCTGCGGCTAATACAAGTATTGCGATAAACACAAAGGGGACCGAGGCCTTATTTATCTTTACTGCTAATCTACGGTTGAGACTTCTGTATAAAATAAGGGCCTTCGTTTCTCCAATCTTCTCCAGGCTATATTTACGTACTTTCGCTTCTAACAAACCTCTCTCTTCATCAACCGGAAATATTATTATTTTAGACACGGCAAAGGGGTCGAATTCCTGGGCCGGCCCTATCTCTACAAGCAAGGCGTTGGCAGTAGCCCTGCCAGATACCGCTGCTAAGCCCATCCCTATGGGATTAAGGGTAGAATATATAATATCCCGGGTATTACTGTTTTTCTTTATGATCTCTGAAGCAAGAACGTAATCTCCGGGAGACCAGATGGAATCACCTTTTGCAAAAAGCATACCCGCGAATGCGGAATCAAAGGCCTTAAACCTATAGCCTGCCCCAGCCCCTTCATTTATCGTATCCCTGGCTAACGTAGGAGAAAATATCTCAAAAAGAATAAGCATCAAAAACACCATGTATCCTGGCCATTTCATTCTATCTGTAAGTAGATTAAAAAACTCAGCTAGGGTGAGGCTACCCAACAGGATTATAGCAAAATAACCCTCGGCACAAAAGAAGCGGTAAGGATAAAGTAAAAAGATAAAGCTTGCCAGAAAAAAAGCTAAGAAAAATTTGTAGCTCCCTCCTTTCTTAATGGCCAGGAATAAACCAAAGGCTACCAGAAGATATTCCGCTATCTTAAATTGAATCGCATGTTTCTCCTGCAAATTAAAACCTAGTGCGCTTATATGCTTAAGCCCGTTGAGTTCCTTAAATAACATGGGAGCTGATAATATAATCGACGAGAGTAAAAGAAATAAAGAGTCCCTCCTTCTTTCTCTGTCCATGAATCCGTAGAAAAGTATCGCCAGAGAGAAAAACCAAGGCATGCCTATATGGGTATAAAAACAGGCGGTCAGCAAGATCACAGCCCGGATTAATCTCTTGCGGAAAAATTGATCCGCAGCTAAAAGACCAAAGATAGCTGCCAGCGTAGCGGGTATATGGTTTATCAAAGATAGATAGAATGAAAATGAAGAGCCCAAGACTACTACGCCAAAGAATGCTAGTTTTGCGTTATAGTTTCTTCTAAGAAATACCCATAGTGTAAATAAAAACAATACCGGGGTAAAGGTTTCAAAGAGCTTTGCCAGTATTATAGCACTCGCTCCGCACTTCATAAGGAGAGCAAGCAGGATATGTAAAAGCGGCGGATAGATATGCACCCTGCCCACAGGAGCATATTGCCAGAAATCCCAGCCCGTAAATCCGCCTGCCTGAATAAAGCCCCAGGCAGTCAATATATGATAGTAAATATCCATAAACTGCGGCAGGATACGCCAGCGCAGAAGCTGCAACATAGCGTAAACTAAAATCAGCGCTGCCGAATAAAAATCCCAGTTAAGTTTCTCTTTTCTTGACTCAAGCGACGTCATAGGGTTAGTAATTGATTTTAAGCAGGAATAAACCCTGCGCAGGGGCAGTAGGCCCGGCGGATCTTCTGTCTTTGGAATGCAATATTCTTTTTACGCTCTGAACGCCAAGCCTCCCTCTTCCTACGTCAATAAGCGTGCCCACGATATTCCTTACCATATTATACAGGAACCCCTCTGATTCTATATCTATAATGATGAGCGGGCGCTCTTTTGGTTTTAATGAAAGGTAAAGCGGGTCATAAGGGATTCTTCTTATATCAATCTTTTTTATTGTGCGCACAGTGCTCTTGGCACTGCTGGCAGAAGCGCAGAAACTCTTAAAATCATGCCTGCCTACCAGCGCTGCTGCTGCCTGGCGCATAAGTTTTATATCCAGGGGCAGATTGTAAAAATATGCCCTGCCGGCCAAAAGCGCGGAGGAATATGAGCGGTTGAGAATGAAATAACGGTAGACTTTTGAGTTTATACTACGGATAGCGTGGAAATTATAGGGAGCTTCCTCTATTGAAGTTACTACAATATCGTGCGGCAGGAGCGCATTTAAGGCTCGCTGAAGCTTATCAGCAGGGATAGCGGACTTAGTCCTGAAATTAGCTACCTGTGCCAGGGCATGGACTCCGGAGTCAGTCCTGCCTGAACCAATAAGATCGATCTTTTCTTTAAGAATCTTGCTAAGGGTTTTCTCTAAGGTAGCCTGGAGGGTATTATGAGCCCTGGTTTGCACCTGCCAGCCGTAATAACCGGCACCATCATATTCCAGGGTTATTTTGAGATTACGCATTCAGCAATCTGCACTGCATTGGTTGCCGCGCCCTTGCGAAGATTATCAGCAACTACCCACAGCCACAAGCCATTTTTAACAAAAGCATCCTTGCGGATCCTACCCACAAAGGTTTCGTCTCTGCCTTCTACATCCTTAGGCATAGGATAAAGATTCTTAGCAGGCTCATCTACCACAATAATACCGGCAGAATCAGCAAGTATCTCCCTTGCTTTCTGAGGTGTTAGTGGTTTTCTTGTCTCAATATAGACTGACTCAGAGTGGCCGGTCCTAACCGGGACCCTGACTGTAGTCGCTGAAATCTTGATTTTACTATCGTGCATAATCTTATGAGTTTCATGCACCAGCTTCCACTCTTCATTAGTATAATCCAGCTCTGTGAAACTGCCAATATGCGGAAAGACATTATAGGCCAACTGCTGCGGCATTGCCTTGATTACTGAATTGACCTGAATATCATTATATCCGCGCCTTGAGATATCAGTCAATTCATCCTTGAGCTGCTCTACCGCGCTCCTGCCTGCGCCTGAAGAAGCCTGCAAAGTGGTAACAATAACTCTTTTTATGCCAGCCTTCTTGTAAATAGGCCATAGAGCCATTACCATTTGTATGGTAGAACAATTAGGGTTAGCGATAATGCCTTTATGGCTTTGGCTATTGGAAGCCAAACCACGGCCTTCTGGCCTGTGCTTTTTTGAGAAGAACCAATCTCTCACGGGGTTTACATCTTTAGCATTAACCTCAGGGACCACCAAAGGAACCTTAGGGTCCATACGGAAATCCGCACCATTATCAATGACCACTGCACCCCGCTTTACCGCTTCAGGGGCATAAGTCACTGCCGCGCCCTTCTCTCCCTCAGTGCCGGCAAATAAAGCAATATCTATTGCCTCAAAGGCTTCTGGACTGACAGCCTTTACCTGATAAGATGCTCCGTCTACATCTATATTACGTTCTGAGCGCGCTAAAACGCGCAACTCATCAATTGGAAAATTACGCTGTTTTAAGACACGCAGCATCTCGATACCCACTGCACCCACGCCTACGACTGCGACATTATATTTTTTCATTTGAGCTCCTGAAGCTTTTATTTAGCGAAATCATAGATTCTTTACTACCACGTCTGTGAATCAAGCACCTTATGCTTTTATCTAGCGAAGTCCCTGCGAGCGTAAGCAAGCAGGGATCATCCCCGACATCTTGTGTTTTACGATATGTCGGGGATCTAAATCTTTCACAAATTCTTTACTACCAAATCGCCTACTTCGGTAGTAGAATATCCCATTTTACCTGCAGCTAGGGATTTCAATTCTTTGCCCACTATCTTTATCACTGCCTTTTCTATGGCCCCACCTGCCTGCTCTTGCCCTAAATTCTCAAGCATCATCCCAGCAGCGCAAATCGCAGCCAGGGGATTAATTACGTTCTTCCCGGTATATTTAGGGGCTGAGCCTCCGATAGGCTCAAACATGGAGACGCCCTTAGGATTAATATTTCCTCCTGCGGCAATACCCATCCCGCCCTGTATCATAGCGCCTAAATCCGTGATTATATCACCGAACATATTATCAGTGACTATAACGTCAAACCACTCGGGGTTTTTGACAAACCACATGGTGGTAGCATCTACATGGGCGTAATCAGTTGAGATGTCCGGGTAATCCTTAGCTACTTCGTTAAAAGTCCTCTGCCAGAGGTCCCAGGCAAAGGTAAGCACATTGGTCTTACCGCAGAGAGTGAGCTTCTTTCTCTTATTGCGCTTGCGGCAATAATCAAAGGCATAACGTATGCAACGCTCAACGCCCTTACGCGTATTATAAGATACCTGTATCGCCACCTCTTCGGCTGTGCCTTTCTTCTGAAACTCACCCATTCCTTTATACAGGCCTTCGGAGTTTTCGCGCACCACTACAAAATCTATATCCTGGGGCAACTTATCTTTAAGCGGACAGAAATCCTGGTTATATAGCTTTACCGGACGCAAATTTATATATTGATCCAGTGAAAACCTTAATTTCAAAAGTATCCCTGTCTCAAGTATCCCTGGCTTTACATCAGGATGACCGATAGCTCCCAAATAAATAGCCGAATATTCTTTGAGCTCAACAATATCCTTATCTTCTAATGTCTTTCCTGTCTTAAGATAACGTTCTCCTCCGAAATCAAAAATCTTAGTTTCGTATTTAAAGCCAAACCTCTTGGCTGCTGTCTCTAGCACCTTGAGCCCTTCATTGATTACCTCAGGCCCTGTGCCATCTCCGGGTATTACCGCTATTTTATACATGCTCTCTCCCTATTTAACGCCTGGACTTAGATCTCACCCAACTCATCAGACCGTTATACTTAATAATCTCCTGCAAGAACTCAGGAAAGGCTTGAGTTTTATACAGCTCGCCCTGGTTGAGGTTTTTTATTATACCACTACTTAAATCTATTTCAAGCTCATCACCTTCTACTATTTTACTTGTATCCTCTAATTCCAGAAAAGGCATACCTATATTAACGGCGTTACGGAAGAATATGCCGGCAAAGCTAGGCGCTACCACTGCCGATATACCGCAACCCTTTAAGGCGCGCGGGGCATGCTCGCGCGAAGAACCACAGCCGAAATTCTTGCCTGCCACTATGATATCTCCGTGCCTTACCTTTTGGGAAAAATTAGGCGCGATATTCTCCATGCAATGTTTACCCAGCTCTAATGCATCAGTAGTCACCAGGTATTTAGCCGCGATGATATCGTCGGTATTTATATCGGCTCCGAATTTATGAACTCTTCCTTTAATAATCATCTTCTTCTTAGGGACGGTTCTGAGTCAACCGGAGAAGTGTCCCTCGGGGACACCTTTAACCGTGGTTCAGAACCGTCCCTGGATGTGTTATATGCCCGGTAATGGCCGAGGCCGCAGCTACCGCAGGATTAGATAAATACACCTCTGAAGCCGGACTTCCCATCCTGCCCACAAAATTACGGTTAGTAGTAGCCAGGCACCTCTCTCCATCAGTTAATATTCCTCCATGTCCGCCTAAACAAGGCCCGCAGGTGGGCGTGGAAAAAACCCCTCCTGCTTTTACGAATATCTGAGCTAACCCTTCTTTTAATGACTGTAGGTATATCTCCTGCGTAGCAGGAATCACAATCAGCCTTAACCCAGACTTTATTGTCTTTCCTTTTAATATCCTGGCAGCGATCCTTAAGTCAGAGATCCTTCCATTAGTACATGAGCCGATGACTACTTGATCAAGTTTAATGTTTTTTAGTTTACTTACCGGTTTTACATTGCTGGGCAGATGCGGACAGGCCACCTGAGGCTCTAAACCAGAAAGATCCCATTCATAGACCTTTTCATAAACCGCATCTTTATCGCTTTTATATACCTTAAATTTGCGCTTAGCCCTCGGCCTTACATATTTCAAGGTGGTCTCATCCGCTGCGATTATCCCTGCCCTGGCTCCGGCTTCGATAGCCATATTAGAGATGGAAAATCTATCGTCCATACCCATCTTAGTAATCACAGGCCCGGAAAATTCCATTACTTTATAGGAGGCCCCGTCTACTCCGATACGTCCTATAGTATAAAGAATCAGGTCTTTGCCGCCAAACCACTTAGCTGGTTTTCCTTTATAGATAAACTTTATGCTAGCCGGTACTTTAAACCAGCACTTTCCGTCAATAAAGCTGCGCGCCAGGTCAGTTGAGCCCACCCCCGTGGCATATGCGCCTAAAGCCCCGTAGGTACAGGTATGCGAATCCGCTCCGATGATTAAATCTCCGGGTAAGACCAGTCCTTTTTCCGGAAGGAGCGCATGCTCAATCCCCATACGGCCAACTTCAAAATAATTCTTTATCCCCTGCTCTTTGGCAAAATCCGCCAGGATTTTACACTGGTTTGCGCTACGTAAGTCTTTTGCCGGAGCAAAATGGTCCGGGATGAGCACTATCCTTTTATTATCAAAAACTTTATTTACTGTGGATTTTTTAAATTCCTCTATTGCAAATGGCGCGGTAATATCATTTCCTAAGGCCACGTCAACTCCGGCCTCGATAAACTCTCCCGGCTTTATTTCCTTTTTGCCGGTATGCGCCATAAATATCTTCTCTGCTATCGTATATCCCATTTTATATTCTAAAGACGTGTTGGTTTTAGCGTTATTATTTAAACCTTCTGACAGCCAAAGTCGCATTATGTCCGCCGAACCCTAACGAATTGGAGAGGCAGAAGCCTACTTCGGTCTTGCGGCAGGTATTAGGCACATAGTCCAGGTCGCATTCAGGGTCAGGGAATTCATAATTTATAGTAGGCGGGACCGCGCTATTCTTTATGGCTAAACAGCAGGCTATAAACTCGACACCTCCGGCAGCACCTAATAAGTGTCCGGTCATGGATTTAGTGGAAGAGACCATTACCTTCTTAGCATGAGCCCCCAGCGCCTTCTTTATAGCCAGGGTCTCAACCTTATCATTGAGCTTAGTAGAAGTACCGTGCGCATTGATGTAATCTACCTCATCAGCTGATGCCTTAGCATCCTTAAGGGCTAACTTCATAGACCTGGAGGCTCCATCACCGTCAGGGTCTGGCGCTGTAATATGGTAGGCATCACAGGACATCCCAAAACCCGCCATTTCAGCAATAATACTGGCGTTTCTTTTCTTGGCATGCTCCAGGCTTTCCAATACCACTACCCCGCAGCCTTCAGCTATGACAAAACCGTCGCGCTGGGCATCAAAGGGACGGCTGGCTTTCTTAGGATCATCATTCCTGGTAGAGAGCGCCTTTAAGGCGCAGAAGCCGCCTAGCCCTAAGTAAGTAATACTACTCTCCGTGCCTCCGGTAATCATCACATCCGCATCGCCTCTCTGGATAATTCTGAAGGCATCTCCGATGGCATGGCTTCCCGAAGCGCAGGCAGTAGTAACGCAGGAGTTAGGCCCCTTTAAACCAAAAGCGATAGCAATCTGTCCGGCAGCCTCGTTCACAATAAGCATGGGGATTAGAAAAGGAGAGAGCCTGGAAGGCCCACTCTTCAAATATACGCTATACTGCTCTTCAATAATACGAAGGCTGCCTATGC
>JBAXNZ010000015.1:0-11458 GCA_037133515.1 bacterium | reverse complement strand
CGAGTTATTGGTTGGTTTTCGCGGCAATGAGTTGACTATAGGGATAATGCTGGCTAATTGGGTTATGCTAGAGGCCTTGGGAGTTTTTGTCATAGGTAAATATGTTGATAAGGCCAAAAGTAGGGAGGGCTTCTTTATTCTGTTGCAGGTAATATTTTCTTTCTCCTTTATAGCCGCTATTTATTTGGCTAGGGTCTTCAAGGTGATGCTGGGGATTGAGTTCGGTGAGTCGCTGGGTCTAGATATGATATTTTTGGCTTCTTTACTGGTAATGCTTTTTCCTGCTTTTTGCCATGGAGCGCTCTTTAGCTTAAGCTGCGCCATTGGCTCAAATATAGGCAGGGTATATGCCTGGGAGACCATAGGCACGATAATCGGAGCTCTAGCAACGACCTATCTTTTTATCCCGTCCTTCCATTCTTTTCAGATTGCCGTTCTTTTGTTGATATTGAGCAGCATAGCCTCCTTAGGCCTGTTGTGGAGGATGAGGAGCCGTGTCTTGCGCTATCTTTGGGTCCTCTTTATTATTCTGGCTTTAGGGCTGTTCTTAAGCGGTAAGATAGGCTATTTTCAGCGCCTTTCTATTGCCAGGCAGTGGCAGGGGGTAAAGGTCATTGGTTATCGCAATTCAGCTTACGGGAATATCGTAGCTGCTGCGAAAGAAAAGCAGATCACCTTTTTTTATAATGGGATTCCTTTGGTTACAACCCCTTATCCTGACATAACTTTTGTCCAGGAGTTCGGTAATCTGCCTTTACTGTTTCATCCTGCGCCAAGGGATATTTTAGTGGCTGGTGCCGGAGCAGGGGGCCTGATAAATGAGATCATTAAATACCCGGTTAAAAGAATAGATTATGTAGAGCTTGACCCCGAGCTGATAGCCATGCTGAAAGTTTATCCTACCAGCCTGACAGAGAAAGAGCTGGGAGAGCCCAGGGTTAATGTTATCAATGAGGATGCCAGATTTTTTATCAGGACTAAAGCTGATCAATACGATTTAATTCTTATCGGCTTATCCAATCCAGCTGACCTTGTAACTAACCGGCTCTTTAGCAGAGAGTTTTTTGTTTTAGCCAAAGGGAAGCTCAAGGCCGGAGGTATCTTGGCTTTATGGCTACCCGGCTCCTTGACTTATATAGGCCCTGAATTACGCGACCTAAATGCCTGCATATTAAACGCACTTCAAGCCAGCTATAATTATCTACGTATTATCCCGGGATATTATAATATCTTTCTGGCATCAGATTCTGTTGAATTACTTAAGGTTAGTCCTGATTTAATTCAACAGAGATTAGCCAAATACTCTGTTAATCCCGGCATTCTTTTGCCTGCCTACTTGGACTACAGGCTGGATAAGAATAGGGTAGAGTGGTTCCAGGGTTCCTTAAAGGACGCAACCAGAAAGGTTAATCAGGATAGCTCCCCCTACGCGGTCTTTGCCATGCTCTTATTCTGGAATAAGCAATTTTCACCCGGCATTACAAAATATATGACGGCTTTAGGGGGGCTGGATTTAAAGATTATATTTTTTGTGGTAGCCCTGCTTACAATTCTCTTTTACCGCAAGGCAAAGAGGGGGAGGTTTGCGCTTACTTATTCTATTGCCACCAGCGGATTTTTGGGGATGCTGGTGAGCCTGGTTTTAATCTTTAGCTTTCAGGCCTCCTATGGCTACCTCTACCATAAGATAGGCCTGTTGATCAGCATATTTATGGCAGGGATAGGCCTGGGGAGCCTGATTATGGCAAGGAGAGTGGATAGGCTTACTAATAATATGAAGTTGTTTATTGGCCTTGAGGTAGCCTTGATTTTATATGCTTTTGTCTTGGCAATTATGTTAGCTGGTACGAGTTGGCATACGCAGTTAATATACGCTGCGCTCTTTTTTAGCTGTGGTCTGCTTATGGGCCTTGAGTTTACTCTGGCTAGCGCGATATACCTGGAAGGGAAGGCCAAGATAGGAAGCAGCGCAGGCTCACTTTATGCCGCAGATTTAGCCGGGGGGTGGTTGGCTGGTATAGTAGGAGGCGTAGTACTACTGCCGGTTTTAGGGGTTTTTCAGAGCTGTATGGTAATTGTTTTATTCAAGCTAAGCAGCCTTATTCTGCTCTTTAGAAAAGGGACCGTTTCCCTTTAACCCAAAGTGAATTTTTGAGGTGCAAAAATGACACCTCAAAAAAAGGTAGTAACTGCTTCAAATTCAAGGTCGCGAAATGCGACCTTGAAGCATATAATTGCACTTGAAGTCGCATTTTGCGACCTCAAGTTTAATTGCTGAAAAATAGAAACGTTCCCCATTTTTTCCCTCCTCTTTATTTTTCATAAAAAAATAGTTAGAAATCAATATTGATAACGTCTATTATTATTGAGAAGCAGCGATAAAATAAACACTTGACAATACAAGTTATATCTTGTATAGTTTAATTGGCTAGAGATGTTATCAAATATTTACTATTTCCTAGACCAGCGTGGCTATAACCCAGTTAAAGATTTCATAAAGTCTTTGCCGGTGAATGAGCGCGCAAAGGTATTAGCATATATCGGTGAATTAAAGAAGCAGGGTAGTAATTTACGCAGGCCCATGGCAGATTATTTGGGGCGGGGCATTTACGAGCTGAGGCCAAAAAATAACAGGATATTTTATTTCTTTTTCTTAAAAGATAGCGCTGTTTTACTCCACGCCATCAAGAAGAAAGCCGATAGAATATCTGAGAGAGATTTAGAGTTATGTATAAAACGAAAGGCTCAGGTTGAGCAGGAGATAAAAATAGAAAAGTTAGAATTATGAGGTGATTTAGATGAAAAAAATCAGATTAGAGAAAATTGACGCCCATTTGAAAGAAGAATTAAAAAGCGTAAAATTCAGAAAAGCCTATGAGATAGAAAGCGCAAAGGTTGCGCTTGCCCAGAAAATAGCAGAGCTGAGGCAAGAGGAGCATTTAAAACAATCTGACTTGGCGCGTAGATTGGGCGTATCCCAGCAATTTATCTCCCAGATAGAGACTGCGCAGGAAAGTAACCTCACCTTAGATACCCTCCTAAAGATAGCTAAATCATTGGGGAGAGGAATAAAGATCTCTTTTCCTAAGCTTCCCAAAGAAGGCTCCTGTCTTAATATCGCATAGAAAAAAAGGGAAACGGTCCCTTTTTTGTTGACAGGGGGAATGATTTCGTATATATTAGGGATTCAATTTGCAGAAGGAGTTGTATGGCAAAGCTGACCATAAAGGATATTGAGCTTAAAAACAAGACCGTTCTTATGCGCGCGGATTTCAATGTGCCGCAGGATGAGGCGCTTAAGATCACGGATGATACCCGCATACGCGCAACCCTGCCCTCCATAAAATATATCTTAGAGAAGGGCGCCAGGAAGCTGGTTTTGATGAGCCACTTAGGCAGGCCTGATGGTAAGGTGATAGCTAAATACAGCCTAAAGCCTGTAGCAGAGAGGCTAGCCAGCCTTTTGGGTGAGCCGGTGAAGTTCCTGGATGACTGCGTAGGGGATAATGTCAAGAGGGGGCTAGACTCGGCAAAAGAGAGGGTAGTCCTCTTAGAGAACTTAAGATTTCACGCTGAAGAAGAGGCAAATGATCCTGGGTTTGCCAAGCAATTGGCTTCCCTGGGTGAGATTTACGTTAATGATGCCTTTGGCACTGCCCACAGAGCGCATGCCTCAACAGAAGGAGTGGCGCATGACCTTAAGGCAGCAGCCGGGCTCCTCTTAGGAAAAGAGATAGAATACTTAGGTAGCGCCGTGCAGAATCCCAAGAGGCCGTTTATGGTTATCCTGGGTGGAGCTAAGGTTTCAGATAAGATCGGGGTTATAGAGAACCTGCTTCCTAAGTGCGATGCGATTATCATCGGCGGCGGTATGGCCTATACTTTTTTAAAGGCGCAAGGTAAGGCAATCGGGAATTCCAAGTTAGAAAAAGAAAAGATAGATTTAGCAAAAGAGATATTAAATAAGGCTAAAGAATTAAAGAAAGATATACTTTTGCCCATAGATAACCTGGTGGTAGAAAAGATTGACCCTGCTGCAAAAAGCGAAATTGTAGGTGACCAGATTCCTGAAGGGAAAATCGCGGTAGATATAGGGCCAAAGACAATAGAGCTCTTCAATTCAAAATTAAAATCAGCCAAGACAATAGTCTGGAATGGGCCTCTGGGGATATTTGAGATGGATGCCTTTGCTAAAGGGACACAGGAGGTAGCTAAATTTATCGCTACCTTAAGCGTTACTACTATTATCGGTGGTGGAGATACAGCTGCTGCAATAGCAAAGTTTAAATTAGAGGATAAGATGACACATATCTCAACAGGAGGCGGAGCAAGCCTCGAATTCTTAGAGGGTAAACAATTACCCGGTGTAGTAGCTTTAACGGAGAAATAGAGTGAGGAAGTTCATCATTGCCGGAAACTGGAAGATGTATAAGAATATTGGCGAGGCGATAGATTTAGCCAATGGACTAAAAAGAGAGCTCTTTGAACTCAGTAGCGATGATATAGATATTGTGCTCTGCCCGCCTTTCACCACCCTTTCTGAAGTGGCAGAGGTGCTTGCTGATTCTAATATCTCACTCGGCGCCCAGGATATGTACTCTCAGGAGGAGGGCGCATTTACCGGAGAGGTTTCTCCTTTAATGCTTAAGGATGCCGGATGTAAGTTCGTGATTATTGGCCACTCCGAAAGAAGGCAGTTCTTCGCTGAGACTAATGAAAGCGTCAATAACAAGATTAAGGCAGCCTTAAAGCATGAGCTTACCCCGATAGTCTGCGTGGGAGAAAGCCTCAAAGAAAGAGAGGCCGGCCAGACTTTTAAAATCTTAGATGACCATATCCAAAACGGGCTAAGGGATATAAATGAAACCGAGATACTAAAAATTGTGATTGCCTATGAGCCGGTCTGGGCAATCGGCACAGGTAAGACCGCCACACCCGTTCAAGCCCAGGAGGCCCAAAAATATATTAGGGATTTATTGGTAAAGATGTATAATAAAGAAGTAGCTGTCCAGGTCCGCATTCAATATGGCGGGAGTGTCAAGCCAGAGAACACAACGGAATTAATGCAGCAGCCTGATGTGGATGGTGCATTAGTAGGAGGGGCGAGCCTCAAAATAGAGAGCTTCGCTGAAATAGTTAAAAAGGCTTCTCAGGTGAAGAAATGACCTTGATAATTATTATACATATGATCGTTTGTTTCCTGCTCATCGGACTTATCCTTGTTCAGGCAGGACGCGGAGGAGGTTTAGTAGACAGTTTCTCAAGTGTGGAGTCAATGCTTGGCACTAAAACTAATACCTTGCTTACGCGCACTACCACGGTTTTATCAATTCTGTTTTTTGTAACCTGTCTAAGTCTTGCCTTATTATCGGCAAAGCAGAGCCGTTCCTTAATGAAGAATACTGAGACGCAGGCGCAGCCGGTTATTCCAGCAGCTACCAGCACAGGGCCTGATGCAGCTTCCGCAGTAGCTGCTGCAGCAGCCCAGGCAGTAAAGGTCCAGGATGGAAAGGCAACACCGCAGAAAAAATAAAATATAAGTGGCAAGAATTATTAAAAGTTTCTTAATAGAACTATCGCTTGTAGCGATAGTTTTTTTTATCCCTTGCAAAGCTTCGCTTTGCCAGGATTACGGTGATGCGCTGGTTAGCGCCTCTATTGCCGATGCGCGTACGCTCAATCCCATCCTTGCCTCAGATACTGCCTCTTCAGAGGCTTGCGGCCTTATCTTTAACGGCCTGGTCAAATACGACAAAGACATAAACCTCACTCCTGATTTGGCGCAGAGTTGGGAGATCAAAGATGACGGCCTGGTAATCATTTTTCATCTTAAGAAGAATGTGCGCTGGCATGACGGCTATCCGTTTAGCGGGGCTGACGTGGCCTTTACTTATCAAAAACTCATTGACCCAAAAGTCAAGACTCCTTACTCAGGAGATTTTGAGCGTGTGCGCTCACTTGAGGTAATTGATGACTATACTGTGAAGGTTGTTTATAAGGAACCTTTTGTTCCGGCCTTGAGCAGCTGGGGAATGTCAATTTTACCTAAACATATCCTGGAAGGACAGGACTTAAATACTTCTGCTTTCTCCCGCAATCCCGTGGGGACAGGCCCCTTTAAATTTAAGCGCTGGAGGAGCCAGGAGAAGATAGAGTTAGTGGCAAACCCGGATTATTTTGAGCATCGGCCGAACCTGGACCGTTATATTTTTAGGGTAATATCCGATGAGTCAACCATATTTCTTGAGCTAGAGGCCCAGGGAGTAGATAGCGCCGGTCTTTCGCCTTTACAGTACCTGCGCCAGACTGATACTAGGTTTTTTAAGCAATACTACCGTAAGTTTAAGCTCTCTAGTTTCGTCTATACCTACTTGGCATATAATTTAAGCGACCGCAAGTTTGCTGATAAACGCGTGCGCCAGGCGCTTAATTACGCGGTGGATAAGGAAGAGCTGATCAAGATGGTCTTTCTTGGTTTAGGGGAGGCTATCACCGGACCGTTTTACCCTGAATCCTGGGCGTATAATCATAATGTTAAGCCCATGCCTTTTGATCCTGATAAGGCCAGCCAACTTCTTAAAGAAGCAGGCTGGAATGATGTGGATAAAGACGGCGTTCTTGAGAAGGAGGGAGAGAAGTTTGTTTTCACCTTGATCACCAACCAGGGTAATGAAGAACGCCTGAACGCTGCCCAGATAATGCAGCGCCGGCTTAAGGATGTAGGGGTGGTAATGAAGATTAAGGTAGTAGAGTGGAGTGTCTTTTTATCAGAGTATATCAACAAGAGAAAATTCGAGGCAGTGCTTTTAGGCTGGAGCCTGCCGCGCGAACCGGATAATTATGATATCTGGCATTCTTCTAAGACCAGAGAGGGTGAGTTTAATTTCATCGGTTACCGCAATGAGGAGGTAGATAAGCTTCTGACCGAGGGCCGCCGCGTTTTTGACCAGGCCAGGCGCAAGGCCTGTTACAATCGTATCCATGAAATACTTTATGATGAGCAGCCATATATGTTTTTATATGCTCCGGATAGCCTATTCGTTATCCATAGCCGATTGCGAGAAGTTAGCCCAGCACCAATCGGTATAGGATATAATATGATTGACTGGTGGGTTCCTAAAAAAGAGCAGCGCTACAGCCGCATAGCAGAATGATTACGTATCTGGCTAAACGACTTATTGCTATTATCCCGCTTCTGTTGGGAATAACCCTGATCAGTTTTTTTGTGATCAGGCTGGCTCCCGGGAAACCGGTTATGCTGCAGCAATCACTTAATCCTAAGATTTCGCTAGAGGAGATTAAGCGTCTTGAGAAACTTGAAGGGTTGGATAAGCCGCTGTTTACGCAATATAAAAATTGGCTCTGGAATATGCTGCGTTTTAATTTTGGCCGTTCAATAGGAGACGGAAGGCTGGTCATAGATAAGATTATGGAGCGGCTGCCTGTCACTTTGACTATCAATATACTTTCTTTATTCTTCCTTTTTCTTTTTGCTATTCCTATAGGAGTGAAGGCAGCAGTCAAGGCTAATACAGCCTTTGACCATATTACAACGCTCGTAACTTTTCTTTTTTTTGCCGCGCCTACATTTTGGCTGGCGCTTTTAGGTATGCAGTTATTTTGCATACAATTAAAGTGGCTGCCGATCTCAGGGATTACCTCTTTGGATTTTGAATATTTAAGCTGGTGGGGGAAGTTAGTTGATTTATCCAGGCACCTCATCCTGCCGGTTATCGTCTCAAGTATAGGAGGGATAGCCGGCTTAAGCCGTTATATGCGCTCAAGCATGCTTGAAGCTTTATCCCAACCCTATATTTATACTGCGCGCTCAAAGGGCCTCTCGGAGAAACAGGTAGTTTATAAGCATGCCCTGCGCAACGCCCTGCTTCCCCTGGTTACTATAGTCGGGCTTTCGATCCCTGGGTTATTAGGAGGGAGCATTATCTTTGAATCCATATTCTCCATACCCGGCATAGGCAGGCTATTTTATGAGGCAGCAATGATGCGCGATATAAACCTGATCATGGCTGAGGTAGTCTTAGTTGCGCTCTTGACTATGATGGGGAATTTGATTGCTGATATAAGCTATGCTTACGTGGACCCGCGCATAAGATATAAAAAATGAAGAACTACGCATTAATCATAGGGATAGTTATTATCATTATGTTATCATGCATTGCTATTTTTGCGCCTCTTCTAAGCCCTTATGACCCGGCAGCAATAAACCAGGATAGCCTGCTCCTTTCGCCATCCTCTCAGCATCCATTAGGGACAGATAGCTTAGGCCGTGACCTCTTAAGCCGCATAATCTATGGCGCTCGCATTTCATTAAGCGTAGGCCTGGTTGCTGTGGGAATTGCTACATTAATAGGATTGTTGGTTGGTTCTTTATCAGGGTTCTATGTGGGGTTACTTGACCTTATACTGATGCGCCTGGTTGATGTGATGCTTTGTTTTCCTACCTTTTACCTGATCCTGGCAGTTACTGCTATTGCCGGGCCTTCGGTCTTTAATATCATGCTTATTATCGGCCTGACCAGCTGGATGGGGGTGGCCAGGCTTGTGCGCGCAGAGATCCTTTCGCTTAAAGAACGCGAGTTCATCCAGGCAGCGCAGGCAATCGGCGCAACTCACTCCAGGATTATCCTGCGCCATCATATCCCCAATGCCCTTACTCCGGTATTAGTTAATGCCACCCTTGGAGTTTCCGCTGCGATCCTGATTGAGTCTGGTTTAAGCTTCCTGGGCCTGGGGGTTCAGCCGCCTACAGCCAGCTGGGGGAATATACTTATTGAATCAAAATCAACTCTGGGTGTTGCCTGGTGGATTACGGTTTTTCCCGGCTTGAGCATATTGATTACTATATTAGGTTTTAATATGCTTGCCGAAGGCCTGAAGAAAGAGATAGGTTAGTTATGGATAGTCTCTTAAGTATCAAAAATTTAAAAGTAGGTTTTTCCCAGGAAGAGAAAACTGTTGAAGTGGTCAGGGGAGTTAATCTTGACATAGGCCATAATGAGTCCCTGGTCCTGGCAGGAGAATCAGGCTCAGGAAAAAGTATAATGAGCCTGGCCATTACTAAAATATTACCCGCAAATGCGCGCATAATAGCAGGTGAAGTTTATTTCGGCGGGAAAGATTTATTAAAGCTGGATGAAGAGGCCCTGGTAGATATCCGCGGGAGCTCGATCGCCTATATCTTTCAGGAGCCAAGCAGTTTTTTAAACCCGGTTTATACTATCGGCTCACAGATTAGCGAAGCGATTATGCTACATCAGCATAAAAGCAGGGAGGGGGCTGGCTTTGCGGCATTAGAACTATTACAGCAGGTCAGGATAGATGATTCAGAGAGGATATTCAGAAGTTATCCGCATCAGCTTTCCGGAGGGATGAACCAGCGCGCATTCATTGCCATGAGTCTAGCCTGCAAGCCTAAACTACTGATTGCTGATGAGCCGACTACCTCACTTGATGTAACCATAGAGGTAGAGATTTTACAGTTGCTTATGCAGCTAAAAATGGAGCTGGGTTTCTCCCTGCTTTTTATCACCCATAATTTATCTATCGCCAAAAGGATTGCGGATAGGGTTTCTATAATGCATCAGGGTAAGATTGTAGAAGAAGGAAGCTGTGCAGAGATTTTTAGTTCTCCAAAACATTTTCACACAAAAGAATTAATTCAGGCCTATGAAAAGATCGGCAGGCTATAGATTACTTAAGATTACTCAAACTTACTCCTGTTTACTTAAACTTACTTATACTTTCGCGGCCCAGGGCCGCTCAAGTATTTCAGGTTAGCCATGACGCGGGCCTCTGCCCGCTGAGATTCAGATTATGTTAATAAAGCTAAGAGATATCCATAAAGATTTTAATATTGAGAAGGGGCTCTTTAAGCAGGAGAGTGGTTTAGTCAAGGCCCTGGATGGAGTGAGCCTTTCTATAGAGGAATTTAATAGCCTAGGCATAGTAGGTGAGTCAGGTTGCGGCAAGACCACTTTGGCCAAGATAATACTTAAATTAATACCGGCTACCAGCGGAGAGGTTATCTTTGATGAGCACAGGATAAGCAATTTTAGAAAAGATGTGCAGATCATCTTTCAAAATCCATACAACAGCCTTGACCCTAAGATGCGCGTAGGAGAGATAATCTCAGAGCCGCTTTTGATACACCGCATTGTGCCCGCAGGCAAAAGGATTGAGCGGGTAAGAGAGTTGTTGAATATGGTAGGCCTGGATAGGTCAAGCCTCAGCAAATACCCCAGAGAATTTTCCGGAGGGGAACGCCAGCGGGTATGCATTGCCCGGGCCCTGGCCAGTGAGCCGAAGCTCCTGGTCTTGGATGAGCCGATCTCTTCACTTGACCTGACTATTCAGGCTAAGCTTCTGGATCTATTCGCGCAGTTAAAAGAGAGCCTTAAGCTCACCCTTATCTTTATCAGCCATAACCTGGCAGTGATTAAGCATATCGCGGATTCGGTTGTAGTAATGCGCCAAGGTAAAATAGTAGAAGAGGGATTAAAAGAACAAATATTCAATAATCCGCAGCATTTTTATACCAAGCTTCTCCTAGAATCCGCTAGTTAAAAAGGGAAACGTCCCCTTTTTTGAAGCGCCTCTTTTCCCTTGCTTTTTTAAGCGGCTCATATATAATAAAAAATATGCTAAAACTACTTGAACCTTTTATACTTACCTTTATCCCTATCTTTGTGGCTGTGGATGCCATAGGCAATATCCCTTTGTTTGTCTCTTTGGTCGAGGGGGCTAGCCTTAAGCAGAAGAAGAAGGTCATCCTAGATTCAGTGACCACTGCCACGGCAGTGGCGATTATTTTTATGTTTGCGGGCAAATGGGTCTTAAGATTCATAGGTATAACTATCCCGGATTTCCAGATTGCCGGAGGCTTACTTTTATTTGTGATTGCGGTTTACCTGCTCCTTCCGGGTATTTCTAAAGGGCTGTTTTCTACGGGCCATACAAAAGATGTGGGGGTTTTCCCCTTGGGTACGCCTTTGATCACCGGGCCGGCTGTTTTGACTACAACGCTTATGATGTTAGATAGTTTCGGAATAACCGCTACTTTTTTCTCATTATTGGTAAATATGCTGATTGTCTGGCTGACCTTAGCCAAGGCAGATTTTATTATGCGCATCATGGGCTCAAACGGCACGCGGGCATTTTCTAAGATTATGTATATACTGCTTGCTGCTATAGGCGTGATGATGGTCAGGCGCGGGATCATGGGAGTGATGCTTCAATGATGCAGAAGGTTTTGACTTTTATCATGGCCGGAGGAAAAGGCGAGAGGCTCTGGCCGCTGACCAAAGACCGCACCAAGCCCGCAGTCCCCTTCGGCGGCATATACAGGATCGCTGATTTTACCCTCAGTAACTGCATTAATTCAGGACTACGCAAGGTCTATATCCTGACCCAGTATAAATCCGCGTCTTTACAGAGGCAT
>JBAXNZ010000014.1:0-11789 GCA_037133515.1 bacterium | reverse complement strand
ATAGAGCAGATAAAGCAGGCGAGCCTTGAGGCAAAGGATGAGTTGGAGGAGATGGATACAGAGGAGGAACAAAATAAGATACTCCTAGCTTCTATAAAGGCTAGACCCGGAACCCCAACGTATGCCCGGCTCCTAAGGATGGGCACAGAGCGCCTGCAGAAGAAGATTGAATATTTAGTTAAACGCAGCAATAATTTTCCGATAAGTCTATTACTCTTTAGCCTGGAAAGACTGCAATTAGCTGAAGCAGCAGGCCTTGTTATTAATACCGTCAACGTTAGGTTAGAGGCTATCCTTAATAAGATGTTGAGGGATTCTTTAGTTGAAGCTCATGCTCCGCCTGCGATAAGAGACGGTCAATTAGAAATAGTCTTAGCTGAAAATATTAATATACCTGCCGGACAAAAGAAAAAGCTCGAAGCCCTTATTATCAAGAAGCTCGCTCAGCAATCCCTCAGGCTGCAGCTTATCGATGGCCAAGGTAATGTCATCGAAATTCCTCCCGAAGCCATAACCGTAAGAATAGCCAGTATTCATTTTATCATCGACCTCTCAGAACTAATCACTGTAGATTGTAGAGAATTGAAAATAATCAATGCTGCTATCGGCGAAGAATATTTTATAAAGTTGAATTTCGTCCCGGGTAAGGTTGAGCTTAAGACTGGCCCTGCTGATGAGAATTGGTGGGAAGAGTCATTTAAAAAGGCGCAGGAACCTACTCCCTGGGGAGATGAGCATATTGTTCCCGTAGAGGATCGTCCTGGCGTAATTAAAATAAGGATTACCAAAGAGATGCTGGGAGACTGGAATCCTGATTCTCCTTCAGGCCGCAACTTTCTTAGCTCCTTCCTGAAATATGAAAAAATCGGTCCTTTGGCGATTGCCGGTATCAGGCACGCGATGAATATTACCAATGTTCACGATACCCGGGCGCTTAAGAATTCCTTTGAAAGACTGCTAACTTCATTATCTCTAGGTCTGATGGTGAAGATTATGTATAACAAGGGCGCTTATTTCCCCTACCAGACTACTTATGGCCACGAAGTAAGATATCATAGCAATACCTTCCAGGCGATTACCGCCAGGACATTGGCTGCTCTGGGCTTTATCTGCCACGTCGTGCCAAATAATGAAGCTACCGCCATCTGGAATACCGCCACTATGGGCAAGTTTTTCAATTTCCCGTTATCCTTCTGCGGGACATCATCACATTCTCCCAGCAATACGGATGGTTTAAAGATTATGGATTACGAGGGCAGCCAATTCTTAATCAGCTCTATCGAAGCCATGATTGCCATACAAAGGGCGATTATTGAAAAGATTCAATGTAATGGCTATGTGGATTTTTACCTCTCTGGGGAAGATGATCCTAGGATTACCTCTGAGCTTTACCACTTAACCCATAACGGCATGTATGTGTATAGAAAGTATCAGGAAAAAACCGCTGCGGATGAAGTTGTTTTAGGTTTAGTCCGTTCTATTGACCCCGCCCGTATCCATATTGACTGTGCCCATGGTTCAGTCTACCGTACGCTCACCGCCTTCTTTAGGGAAATGGGCTTAGGTGATTTAATCGAGAGGATTGACTGGATGCATGCTGAAGAGCGGGCTGATTTCGGCAATATCGGAAAACTGAGCGAGAATCCCAAAAGCGGTAAAGCGGAGCTATTTGATTTGGGCGCAGACGGCACCCAGGTGCAGGAGAGGGTATTAGAAAATGGCGAGGTAGTCAAATACTTCCCTGTACTATGCACGGCGGATTATGTAGAGCGTTTCATGGCTATGCCGGCAGGTGATATTATCCTGCATACCGATATGGACAACGACCGCCTCTTTGTCAGCCAGGTGCTGGCTAATACACAAGAGGTAAGGGACCTCTTAAGAGATTTAGGCGTGGTCTATAACATTGTCAGTTCGGATAAGTTGGTGGCAGTGTTTATTCCGAATAAATTCTTCCACTTCCTTCATGAGATGAATTTTCAGCGCCTGACCACGTTAATGAAAAAGGGAACTATTTCCAAGGAAAGGACCCTGGTGGTATTAAAGACCCTTGCTTCTACTCCCGCGGTAGATAAGTGGGCGGAAAAACGTAAAGCCGAAGGCTGGCGCATAGAAGTTATTAATACCGCAGTAGGCTTTGCCAAGTTGGCTAATGTGATGTATCGCGCCGAAGGCATGATGCGGCAGCGCCCGGGAGAGGACGTGGTTATTACCGATGCCAGCGGAAAAGATATTAATATCGGGCCTGACCCGATTATTCTGGCTGCATGGGAAGAAAGCGGCGGTATTATCGTAGGTATCACCTATGGCTTTAAAGATCTCCTGGAAAATTCTTTCTTAGCAGAACGGGAGAAGTCTGCCACAGAATCCATCTTCTTATCCTTGGCATTGATCTCTAAGTTGCAGCAGGGAAAAAGCAGCGTGCGTTTGGACTTTTACTTAAAGGAACTCTACGACCGCGACGAAATAGATACGCCTATTGACATACGCTTTGATAATGTCCTAAGCCTCCCTGGGACATCCGAAGAGGCAAAGAGGAAAGAAGAGGAAGGCAATAAGAAAAAGGCGCGCATCTTTGGCGCTTATTTAGCCATTGTTATTGCTTATATGCAACATAAAATCAGCATTGAGCAAGCCAAGGGCTTATTAAGGGATATCTTTAATCAGGAATATCAGGCCAGGTTAAAACAACAGGGCCCCGAAAGATTAAAAGACGTCTTTGTTGGAAGATTCCCGAAAGTTGATATAGATGCTTTAGTGGATATCAAATTTACGGGCGATGGTGTAATGTTCATCTTTGAAAGAGAAAAGAGGAAATGGTTTGTTTTATTTCGTCCCTCGGGCACCGAACCAAAACTGAAAGCATATGGCTTTGGCTTGGATCCGGAAAGATTAACCATAGATACCTGGGTATTTGGTTTTACCGAGAATACCGCCGGCAACTTACCCGAATCCTTTAGCGCTAATGCTGACCTGATGAATCTCTGGGGCAATGATGGTCAGAAGGTTCTGCAGAAAGCTCAGAGAATGCAGAATGCCTGGGAAGATTTTGGCCTGGTGGTTGACTCACTTGATCCTGAAGACTTATCCAGGTTAGGGGTAGATATGGCAGGCCTTGAACAAAGAAAACTGGTGCGTACCTTCAGCCCGCCGGATGATCATCTGGAAAGAGTCAATCAATGGTTATCCGCTGAAGGATTAGGGGCAATCAGCATTGACCTTGCCTCGCCCCAGGCTATGCCACAGTCAGAAATAATTGTCTTGCTTCAGGCGATACCCGAGGAGGTCTATAGAAAACTCGGCAGGACAAAAGACGAAGTCTTGGCTGGAGAGGCTCCTGCTCTCCTCACCCAGGCCTTAAGCAACCTCCCCGAAGAGGTAGATGTTGTCATAAACGGTGATGAGGCCACCCTCACCAACCGCCGCACCCACAAGACCCTGGTTATCCAGAGGTTAGAGCATTTCGACTATCAGTATCTAAGGATAGGTAATCTTACCTATTTGGTGGTAGGAGATAGCATTGACATCGCCCAGATTAATCCTTTAGGCAATCTCGCCTGGTTTGAGTTCTTCGGACTAACAGTCAATGATATCCCGGCTGAGCGCTACTTGATTTATCTTCCTATTGAGTCTCAGCCAGAGGCCTCAGGCTTAAGGCTCTTCCCGGCAAACCGTGTTTTACATCCTCGCTTGCTGGCCGCCCCTGCTTCAGAAGCCAGCCACACAGAGGCGCTGGAAGTAATCAACAGAGTCCATGAGCAATCTCAAGGCTCAACCTCTTCTAGCATCCTTGAGGTATTACACGCTGCCCTTATTATAGGTCTGGGTCCTGAATCACAGGATTACTATTTAGCAGAGGATGTATTGAATCATCTCTTATCCAGCACCACCTTAAGCCCAGCAGAACAAATCTTAATTACCCGCATAAAAGATTATCTGTATCTGACTTACTCAGGATGCGATTGGTATAAATGGCAGGTCATTCAGGATACACTCAAACACCCTGAGACAACTACCGCTACCCCGGCCTCTAGGCCCAAGACCATCTATGAGCGTAGGGTTGAGTCAAACCGCATTAATGTTCCCGGAGAAAAGTTAGGTGATTGGGAGGTTGCCAGGGCAGAGGCCTTAACCGATGCAGACCTAAGCTTTATACCCACTGCTTCCTCTGACCCGGCAGTCCAGTTAGGCCAGGAAGCTATTGATAAAGGAGAGGTCGTCTCTGTTCCCTTCTGCGGAGGCGCAGCCACCACGGTCAAGAAGACCATGGGTAGGAATAAATTGGTCCACAAGGCCCTGCAGGTAATCGTGGATAAAGGCGGCAGAAGGCTTAAGGGTTGGATTAGTATCCTGCAGGCCAGGCTTGGATTTATCCTGGGACAGAATATCGCATCCAGGATAGTAGTGGTAACCAGCGTAGGCGGCACCAAGGAAGGAGAGAGCGACCGCAGCACCCTTGAGACGCTCAACGATCATTTTGGCCAGCAGTTACGTTCCGGGCAGATCAGGGTCGCCATACAGCGTAACGGCCTGGTCATGGATGTTCAGACGGGTGAGCCTTTGCGCTTTGCCGACGGCAGTATTGCTACCTGCGCCGAAAACCACCTCTGGGCCTTCCTGGCAGTATTAAGCGATAAGGATTTAGTGGTTGATTTGTTGGAGCATAGCAATGGCATCCTCTCCGCAGGAAACGGCGATAACGTATTGAACTTCGTACGCGCAGGGATGGTCGGCCAGATCTTAAAGGCCAGACAGGAAGGACGTCCTGTTGCTACCGTAGCCATCTGTACTCCTTCCGCAGGAGACAAGAAAGGCGGATTCGCAGTCAAGGTTACCTACCGGAATAAAAAGACCGGCCAGAAGATTACCCGTATAGAATTCCGTGAGGTAAGCGAATTCCCCACCCGAGATAAGGTTGCCACAAAATTTGATGGCGTAGATTTAGCCAAGGAGCAAGGGAGCGACTTCTTCACCCGCTGCGAACAAAACAGCTGGTTCATCGAGGATATATTTGCTGGCCGCAAGGTTGCCTTTAATGTCGCCTTCTACGCCGTAGACTTACGGCTGGTTATCGCCAGGATCTTCGGCCTGGATGAAAATGACCCCGAACTTCTGAAGAAACTTATTTCAATCGACAGCCAGGCGTGGGTAAATAGGGTAATAGTGCTTGGCCAGTTGATTCCCAGAACAGAGCAGCCTGCCAAGGGCGTACCTAATGAGGATAACTCTTCCAAGGTAACCGGCTACATTACCGAACAGGCAGTCCAGGACTTAATTGTCAATGCCCTCACCTTCTTATCCAGAGGGGACTCTGTCCCGGATGTGGAGATACTCCTGGCAGAGAGAAAAGATGTCTTTTTACCTTACAAGGGCACCCCCCAGAGTGTCATCGACAGAGACGGTAATGTAGTCAATGACCCCCAGACCCAAAAGCCCATTGAGGCCTACGACCTGGTTGCTAACCAGGCACGTTATGCCGGCGTAACCGCAGAACTCGCTGCTAGAGGACACTACTGCCTGCTGGCAGAAGATGAGAAGGTGCTGGAGGTGCTTCCTACCACTGACATAGAGCAGATAAAGCAGGCGAGCCTTGAGGCAAAGGATGAGTTGGAGGAGATGGGGGTATCTTTATTTGAGAAAATAAGACGGCTAATCCTCCAGCAGGCCGGCGTAGGGGTTGTCCAGGAGTTTTCTCAGAGGGCGTACTATGATAAGACGGATAGAGGTGCATTCAGAGTCCAGGTAAATCCCGAGAGGCACCCGCAGAGAAGGGCAAAGTTAGCAATAGGCAAAGAAGGAAGGTATTTCTTATGCCCTGAGAATCAGCCTCCTCAAGAGACAGGTATCAGCATCAATGGCGATTGGACTATATATGCCAACCCTAATCCTTACGAAAACGGGCACTTTGTACTGGTTAAAACAGCAAAGGCAGGCCAGCATCCTTACCAGGCGATCGCAGAGTTGTCTGATATCAATACTGCTTTGAGCGTGCTAAGGGAATTAGCGTTAACAGATGGCAAGAGAGACTACAGCATTACCTTCAACAGTATAGGCGCAGCAGCCAGTTCTGCCCATTTCCATTTCCAGGGATTCGAATACAGGCTCCCCATAACCGGCTTAAAGACTGCTGTATTAACAGAAGAGAATGGCTTGGCCGTAGGCAGGATATCTGACGCAGATTATCCTGTTTCCGCTTACGTGGTACAGGGAGCGGATGAGGCTGCAGTTGCCAATAAACTATGGGAACTCATTCAGATAATCCATGCCAACCAGGCCAGGCTCATGGTCGGATATAATGTCCTCTTTACGGTAGATGAAGCGCAGGATATCTTCAGGGTATTTATTTTCCTGCGGCCGGCAGAGAAACCGCTAGTAGGCGGCGGGTTAGCGAATGTAAAGATGGGTATCTGTGAAGTCTCCGGCATGGCAATCGTCTATGGTGAGGATATGGCAGCGAATATCAGCCGCAAAGACTTTGAGGATGCCCTGCAGAAGACCGTAATGTATTCCGAAGATATTGAAAAGCTCTGGCTAGCCGCATCCGGAAAACAGGATTCCTCTTATCCTGCCTCTATGCTTATTACCAACGAACCAGACAGAGCGCCTACAACAGAAGAATTAGGAACAATCCTCGCTACCTTTGGCGGTAAGGACACCTTAGCTAGCCAAGGTGTCACTTTGGGTTCAACCAGCGAGAGCTATGTGAATGATGCACGAGTGGTCACAGTAAAAGATTATAAAGGTAGACCAGGGGTTAATATTGGGATCTTTGAGGCGGATCCTTCTGCTATGCAGATACACATTTTGTTCGCCGATGAGCTCGTAGGAAAGCTTTTGCCTGTTGACCGTCGGACCAACCGAGTTGAATTCCGTGATCCTGTAACTGGAGAACGGTTGGACACAATGCAAGATGTTAGAAGCAAGGTACCTTCGATTGATGAGTTAATCCGGAGATTTAAGCTAACGCACCCTGATTTAAGTATTGTTGCTATAAGTGGCAATGAGAATCTTTTTTATAACGAACCGATCGTGACGGTGTGCGGGGAACGGGTTTATCATGCCGTAGGCGTTGATATTACAGGTCGCGAATACCCGATGTTTGTGGTTTGGCCAGATAATAGGGTTAGTATAGAAGAACATGTAACCTTTAAGTTCTCCGATAACAGTCGTAACCGATTCATAGTTTTCATCAATAACAAAGAGGAAAAGATCCATTACGCAACGGTTATTCAACTGATTAGGAATGAACATGGTTTTGTCAAACCATCAAGGCAGGCTTATTTTTATGACGACGTACGCCATTTATTCTCCCTGCCTGGCTTTAGGCCTGAGGATAAAATAGGTATACCTGAGGGTACTATGAGTGGGGCAGTTTTCTTTATGGCAGACCAGTTGCTCGCCAATGATCGTAGTAAGATTAAAGAGTATTTCGAAAGTGAAGACCTGCGCATCATGCAGGATTTTCAGCTCAAGATTATGTTTGTGAATCAAGAGAGCAGTGAAGAATATCGCGATGTTCCCGCTGATATTTTGGCACAGAAACTTTTGACAATAGGTTATACTCCAGAAGATTTTATTATTGATCAGGAGAGGGGAATAATCCGGATACATCTCCGAGAGAATATTTATCCATTCCACGTGGTTGGCCTTACTCAGACAGGGTGGGTTAAAGAAATTGCTATTAATGGTTTATCGGGTAGACGCGGAGTGTCGATTAGAGAAGCGGCTGAGTTAGCTGAAGAAGAGGGCTTGGTCAAGGCTGGTATTGTAGATCAAGGGACAACAGTACGTCTTGATGTGGGTAGGCTCCATTTAGGTAATGCTACGGTTGATAATGGAGATAAGCAAGGATTGGAGCGCGCCACTTCAGTGATTGTTTATACTGTAAAAGACAAAAACCTTTCCTATCCCGCCAGTATGCCTACCTCCAGTAAGCCTGACCGCGCACCAAGGGAAAAAGAATGGAATCAGATCTTCCCTGCTTTTGGCGGGAAGGATGCCTTAGCTGCACATGGTATCAGCTTAGATGATACTAATGTTGTTATGAGCCCTAGGCTCGCTGCGCCTGCTGAAGTGCGCGGTGGAGTGCTTTATATCAATCCTAATACATTAAGGGGCCCGCCTGAGCAGCTGCGCGTCATCTTCGAAGGGCATGAGCTCTTCCACCTGCTTGGTATGAATGAAGAAGAGGCCTGCCTTGCCACCACCCGTTACCTCCTTGAACATAATCTTCTTGGAAGCCATAGCGCATTCTTAGAGAAAAATAATATCGGCTTAATAGCGGATAATGATTGGCTGCTTACTTTAAGATTGCCTTACAGCCCCACCACGAATACACTTAAAGATGTAGAGAAGTTAATCTCCTTCCTTAGCCAGAGAGAAACAGAGCAGCAGGCAGAGCTGATTGTAGTCTTAGGAAATAGCAGGTTAGAAGCGCCTGAATACGCCGCAAGACTATACCGCGAAGGTTATGCCAAAAAGATACTCGCCTCCGGCGGAATAGGAAGAGAAACGCCTCCGCTCAGGGAGAACGTCAGGCGTTCCGGGAGGTACAGTATAGAGAACTTAGACGCCCTGTCTGAGGCAGAGATATTCCGGGATATCCTGATAGCCAACGGAGTAGCGCCAGAGGATATCATCATTGAGGACCAGTCTACTAACACCAAAGAGAACATCTTGAACAGCAAGAAAATACTGGAAGAACAGAATATCCCGCATCAGATGGTTATCCTGATACAGCATCCTCTGCTTCAGCGCAGGTCTGTAGCTACCTTCAGGCGTTGGTTTAGCGATGATGTGACATGTTTGAGCTGTCCGCCTGCTTTACCTTATTTCTACTTAGCCTCTAGCGAAGAGCAGGCTGTATTAATCAATATGGCCTTAGGAGAGATTGGAAGATTCGCAATATACGGGCCTGAAGGGAAAAACGACATTGTAGCAGTTGCAATACCCGCAGAAGTCAGCGCAGCTTATCAGGCTCTTAAGTCTCCAAATAAGCCCTCTTCTACTATCAAGCGCTCCCTGGTACCGGTAGCGATTATCTTGGGCTTAGCTGCTTATGGCCAGGGAATTATCTCCTGGATTATTGTGAATCCCTTACTGGCAGTATTGATTGCAGAAGGGATTCTCATAGTATTAATCTTAATATTAGGGTTAGGCGCGTGGCTATACTTCGATATAATTCCTCACTTAGTTCACCCTGTGGAGGCGTATATTGGAGATTTAGACAGCTCGGATAGTGATAAATTCACGCGTGCCGTTTTAAAATTAGGTGAATTAGGTGATAGGCGCGCGATACCGTATTTAGAGGAGCGGCTAGCAGATTTCTATAAAAATATTTACGCACCAGATTATTATTTCGATATTGTTCTCAAGTCTTTATCTGCAATAGGAGGGGAAGAAGCTATTGCTGTTTTAAAGCGATTCTGCGATGAAGTAGTAGCGTCTCATAATGAAAAAGTAGCGTCCTTAGAAGAACTTGATTCAGAAGCGAAAAAGATAGAAATTAAATCAGAACAAGAACGCATGAAACAGGAACAAATCAGGAGTACTCCTGCCGTAGTTGCATTGTTACAAAAAATGGATGCTTTGCTCGGTAGACTGTCTGCCTTAGAGACTAGGTTGTCTGAAATAACGATAACAGAGTATAATGTTACTGACTTTGACACATGGAGTGGGGTAGGAGAAAGTTATCGTTATCCGAACCTAGGATATGAAGAGGAGTATCGTGATATTAGCGATGAGATGTCAGATAAAAGTCAGCTAAAGAGATCCATTGAAAGCGAGCTAGATAAATTAGGATTTAATCAAATTGAGAACTCAATAGCGCGTTTATCCAGTGAATTACATGAAATAGCGAATAGGCGGAGAAAATTAGAGCAGCAGGTATCTAAAATTAACTTACTGATTCATTCACTTGAAATACTGATTATAGAGGCATTTAAAACTCCGGGTTCTTACCCTGCCACTATGCCTGTATCCAACAGGCCTAACCGCGCACCCGGAAAGAGACAGTGGGAGAAGATCTTCCCTGCCTTTGGCGGAGCGGATGCCTTAGCTATACGGCATATCAGTTTAGATAATAATAACGTTGTTATAAGCCCCAGCCTTGCTGCGCCTGCTGAAGTGCGCGGTGGAGTGCTCTACATTAATCCCAATACGTTAAGGGGTCCGCCTGAGCAGCTGCGCGTTATCTTCGAAGGCCATGAGCTCTTCCACCTGCTCGGCATGGATGAAGATACAGCGCGTTTCTCCACCCTCTTCTATCTTCTCCACAACAATCTGCTCGAAAATCACCTCGCATTCCTCAAAGAAAATGATATTCACATTATACCCGATTCAGAATGGTTCGCCTTCCTGACCAGCGCATCGCTCCTCCCCGGATTAAATTGGGGCTTCTATGTCTTTGAAATACCTGAGTCCATGGTAGGCGGCGTTGCCGACGTAGCCAAGGGCCTTCCTGATCTGTGCATACTTGAACCCGGGGATATGGCGGTTATAAGCCCCGGCGTTGTACACCAAGTCCTGGTAGTTGACGGCCCCTATGAGCATGTCGCAGTGCAGGTCCCTGCAACTTACCAATATGGGGTCTGGTTCAAGGAAGAACTTGATTATAACCGCTCTGCCTCTCTTTCTGATTTTTCAGGTATCGTGGATCTGGCCAGGAATATTCTTGAAAAAAGTACCGGCGGCGTTTGGCCTCTCTTCCCGGATAAGGACCAGCGAAACATTGCTAAGGGCAGGGGGATATCCCATCCTGAGGTTAATGATGACATTAAGCAGGCTGGCAGGGCATGGGTCTATGGCAATGTGCCGCAGATTAAGCTTAGCGATGACCAGGATTATCTGGATGAAAGGGATGCTGAAAATGCGTATATAGAAGAGGCCTTACGTATTACCGCCAATCGCGGCCCTCCTGGCTTGGCTGATTTTATAAGAGAGCGCCTACATATCGTAGCAGTTACCCCGCATAGCAGTATTCCATTTTTGCTCTCCTTTGAAGATAAAACCCACCTGCAGGTACTCCACTCCGGCCTGGCTAGAGAGGCAATCTACATACCCAAAGCCCTCTATGAAGTAATTAAGGAAGCCCCTGAGATTCTTGCCTCTGCCTTGGTACACGATGGCTATGAGCTACAGCAGTGGATTATAGCCTATGAAGAGGCAAAGGGGCATGGTTTTAAGGGATCTATCAGCGATTTCAGAAACATCCACGTTTCTTTGGCCGCGCTTATACATGTGCAGGCCCAGAAGTATGAAGAATCCATCGCCGGGAGATCTTTGGATAACGTAATCAATGAACTGATAGATGATTATTACCGCAGGGTCAATTACAGGGATCCGGAACCAGAGGTAGTTGAGCTGATACATATACTCTTTGAGCACCATAGAGGGATATTAGAAAATTATATGTCCCAGGTATTGGGGGTAAGGGGAGTAGCTATCAGAGGAATCCGCCAGATCTATTTTGTTGGAAAAGGGGCCATAAAGAGAGTCTACCGTGTTTCTTTTGATACGGATCGCGGTCACCATGCCTTAGGTATCAGGTTTATCAGAAATGAAGATATAGAGAATATCTCTTTGGCTAAGCGCGAAGTAGCCCTCTTTAATTACTTCTATGCCCTAGACCCGGATATCGCTATTCAGATACGTGAATACTGGGATATGGATAAGTTATTGCGGGGAGCGCCTGCTGAAGTTGCCGAGCGTATGAGAGTCCTGGTCAGGGGCTTGGGTTTCTTGGGGGTTACCTTCGGTGAATTTATGCACGGCTTTACCCTGGATAAACT
>JBAXNZ010000013.1:0-11812 GCA_037133515.1 bacterium | reverse complement strand
ACTTAAAGAAAGACACGCTGTTCTTTAAAGATTTCTCAAGCCTTGAGCTGAGTTCCGTACAAATGAGAACCATCGGCGGATACGATGTCGTGGATTTTATCTTGACTGCAAAGCTAAGGGTGCGTTAAGGTATAAAAGTATAGATTATGCAGACAAAAGATATAACTGAGCTTATCAAGAGATTGAAACTGAACAAAGAACTGGATAAGAATAAGATAATCCTGATCGTAGCCCTTTGTCTTATCTTGGTATATCTGGATATCTCTTTTATTATTAGGGCGCAGGCCAGGGGTATAGGCGCTTTGCAGCCCAAAATAATAAAACTAAATACAGATATCAACGATCTGGCTAAAGGGCTGGCTGCTATCAAAGAGTTTACGCAAGAGAAGGCCTTAGCTGTCCGTAAGGGCCAGCCGGAAGCAGCGAAAAAGATTATACAAGAAGAAGAGCTTCCTCTTTTGTTGCAGGAGATCACAGATATCGCTAATGGAACCAGCGCCAAGATTATGCAGATAAAACCCATAAAAGACCCTAAGGCCAAAGAGGAAATAGTGGCTGGGGTGAGGGTTATGCCGCTTATGATTACTTTGAATTTATCCTGCGGTTATCATTCCCTGGGAAGCTTTATCAGTACATTAGAAAACTCAAAGAAATTTATGCTGACGCAGGAGATTAAGATTTTAACCAATCCGGAGAATTATCTTTATCAGAACGTAGCGCTGACAATAAAGACCTATGTTAAAAAGTAAGATCTTGGCCAGTTTGGCAATTTTCTGCTTAGCCTGCGTAAGCTGCGGTTTATGCCAGGAGCAATTTAAGTATGATGCCGGCTCACGCAGGGACCCCTTCATTCCTTTGGTTACTCCCGACGGAAGGCTTATTAATTTGGACGCAGAAAAAGAGAGCAAGGCTTCTTTGTCGATAGAGGGGATTATTTACGACAAAAACGGGGTTTCTTACGCGGTAGTTAACGGTAACGTGGTAAAGATAGGCGATTTTGTCGGGGATTGCCAGGTTTTAAAGATTGAAACAAATAAGGTAACTTTTATTAAGCAGGGAGAAACGCAGGAGATACTATTAAAGAAGGAGGAAGAGTGAGAGGGATAAGAATTTATAATTCAATTGCCGTAATTTTAATCCTGATATTCGGCTGTATTGGAAACTCTTCTGCCCAGCAACTACAGAATGACCAGCCTCAGCCGAAAGTAAAAACAGAAGAGCAGACTGCGGTAGTAGAGAGCCTGGCTGTTTCTGATAACGTAACCCTTGATTTCAAAGAGGCGGATATCCGTAATGTCCTTAAGATTATCTCCTATAAGGCCGGGGTAAATATTGTCACTACTCCTGAGGTCATCGGTAACGTCACCATAAGACTGGTTGATGTGCCCTGGGAGAAGGCCCTGGATGTAATACTTAAGACCTACGGGTTCGGTTACGAGAAGCAGGGTAATATAATTACCGTAGCGCCCATAGAAAAGCTTACCGCTCAAAGAAAACAGGAGGTAGAGTTAGCGCAGGTACAGCCTACGGTTACCGAGGTCTTTAATCTAAAATACATAGATGCCCAGGATGCTAAGAAGGCGCTTGAGCCGCAGCTTTCTCCGAGAGGCAAGCTTACTGTCCTTGAGATGACCGGCCAGGCAGGGTGGGAGTTTGGTTCCGAAGAGCTTAGCAAAAGAAAGAGGGTTACCGAGGGCAGGACCTCGCGCTCCAAAACCCTGATTATCTCTGATATGCCGCCTATCTTGGAAAAAATATCAGAAATTCTCAAAATAATAGATGTACAACCTCAGCAGATCATTATTGAGGCAAAGCTTATCGAGGTAAACCATGATAAGCTTAAAGACCTGGGGTTTAACTGGGGCTCGGGTACGGAAGGGCCGACCTCATTAATAACAAGCCGCAATGTAGTGGATACCTATGTTACATCGACGGATTCCACGACAGGCGAAGTTACGCAAAAGGTCTTTAAAGAGGTTGTTACTTTACCTACGGTTAATTTAACTAGCGTGGGCAATAGGGTATTAGGGGCGCAATTAAACCCTGCAACTGGGGTGAGCGAATTGATATTCCAGAAGTTAACCGGGACTCAATTTGAGGCAGTGCTTAAGGCCTTAGAAGATAAAAGCATTGCCAATACCTTATCCGCGCCGCATATTATGACTCTTAATAATCAGGAGGCATCAATCCTTATTGGAACTAAATTTCCTCTCATAAAAAGCACGGTAAGCACGGAAACCGGGACTATTACCGGCCAGTCCCTGGACAGGTACCAGGATATCGGCATACAATTAAACGTAGCCCCCCAGATTTCAGGTAAGGATTATATAAATTTGATAGTACACCCCGCGGTCAGCACTTACTCGCAGACGGTAAAAGCAATATCGAATACAGGCGTGACAATGGCGGAGTATCCGATAATCGTAGTCCGTGAGGCGGAAACCCAGATTTTAATTAAAGACGGAGAGACGGTGGTGATCGGCGTATTAATGAAGGACGTAAAGTCAGATTCCAGGAAAGGCATCCCGCTTTTAATGGATATCCCATATCTTGGTTTCTTTTTCCGCAGGGATTATAGCACTACCGCAAAAGTAGATTTGCTTGTGTTCCTTACCGCGCGTATCGTAAAAGAAGGGGAGTTTACTCCGGAAGGAATCGCCAAGCTTGAAGAGCGCATGGGCCAGGGCCCCAAGAAGAAGGCAACGGAAAAGAAGCAGAAGAAATAGTCGGTATGAATTACCGTATGCAATTTATATTTACTAAAAATGGCCTGATGAAGTACATCTCGCATTTAGACCTGATGCGGCTATTTATGCGCGCAATGCGCAGGGCCGACCTTCCGCTTAAAATAAGCGAAGGATTCAGCCCGCATCCAAAACTAAGTATTGCCCGCGCACTGAAGCTAGGGGTAGAAAGCGAGCATGAAGAAGCAGCAGTAGTATTAAAGGAATTTGTAAAGCCGCAGGATTTTAAAACTAGACTGCAGATGCAGTTACCGCAAGGTATAACCATAAAGGAAGCGTTGCTATGCCCAAAGAAATCTTAATTGATGCCGGGCCGCAGGAGAAGAGAGCGGCAGTAGTAAATGATGGCAGGCTAGAGGAGTTTTATATCGAGCGGCCGCAGGATAAAACTATTGTAGGCAATATTTACAAAGGTAAGATTGAGGCGGCACTTCCGTCCTTGGGTGCGGCTTTTGTGGATATAGGCTTACTTAAAAAAGGATTCTTGTATCTATCCGAGATAGAGGATTCTTTTGAAGTTTCAGAGGCCAAGGATAAGCGTCCGCAGGAGGTTAAAAAGGGCCAGGATGTATTAGTGCAGGTAGTAAAGGAATCCTTCGGGACTAAAGGCCCGCGGCTATCTTGTGAGATAGGCATGCCTGGAAGATACCTGGTGCTTATGCCTTCCGATAAACGCGTAGGGGTATCTCGGCGCATAGAAGATGAAGTAGAGAAAAGACGCCTGAAGTCAATTCTCCTGGAATTGAAATTGCCCAAAGACGTGGGTTTTATCGTGCGTACTGCTGCCTGCGGGAAGTCAAAGCAGGAGTTGCTGCGCGATGCCAATTTTCTTCTGAAGCTATGGAGCAGGATAGAGCGGATAATCCAGAGCAAGAAGGCCCCCAGTCTTATATATGAGGAGTATGACCTGACATTTCGGGTAATCAGGGACTCATTTACCGACGATATCTCTAAGCTGATCGTTAACTCTAAAGAGGAATACTATCGGATACAGCGTTTCATGAATACCTTCCTGAGGTATTTGACCAATAAGGTAGAGTTATACCGCGGCGATGACCTATTTGAGGATAAGGATGTTGAGAAGCAGATTAACAGGATCTTTGAAAAAAAGATTTACCTTAAATCCAAGGCCTACCTGGTAATTGAGCCTACCGAGGGCCTGGTGGTTATTGATGTAAATAGCGGAGGTTTTAAAAAGAGGTTGGAGCAGGAGGAGACGGCATTTAAGGTTAATTGCGAGGCAGCCTTGGAGGCAGCGCATCAATTGAGGCTGCGCGATTTAGGCGGGATTATCGTCATAGATTTTATAGACATGTATAAGGAAGCGCACCGCAGGGAAGTGCTCAATGTCCTCAAAAAATCCTTAAGCAACGATAGGGCAAAGTATGATATCCTGGGTATATCCAAGTTCGGGGTAGTTGAGATGACCAGGGAGCGCATACATAATACTGTGCAGGCGCTCTCTTTTCAGGATTGCCCTTATTGCCATGGCAAGGGCAGGGTTAAGTCAGCGGTTACCATGTCTATTTTGGTGGTAAAGGAGTTAAAAAAGTTCATTAAAGGAAAGAATCCAAGGCAGGTGAGCCTGACCTTAAATCCTTCAGTAATCGATGAGATACTGAAGGATAAAACTAATCTTAGTTCTCTGGAACGCAGGCTAAGGCTAAAGATAAACCTCATCTCTAACCCTTCTGCGCACGTAGAAGATATTAAAATCTCCTAAATCTGCCATAATTTCCCAATAACAACTAAGATTCCGCAAAAGCTTTTGCGGAATCAAGCAAAAAATAAGCGCCAGCTGGCATTTTTTGCTTGACCGCTTATCTTTTATATGCTAATATTATTGGTCTGTATAATTAAAAAAACTTAACGGAGGCTCGCAAATGTATGCAATAATTGAAGTTGGGGCAAAACAGTATAATGTAAAAAAGGGTGATATCATTGAAGTGGAGAAGCTGGATGAGCAAGCCGGCAAAGAGATTACTTTAAGCAAGGTGCTCTTAGCTATAAAAGACAAAAATGTAGAGGTAGGCCGGCCTTATTTAAAAGGCGCAAGCGTAAAAGCAGAGGTCTTAGGCCAGATAAAAGGTGAAAAGGTTATTTCTTTTAAGTATCGCCGCAGGAAATCTTCTAACTGGAAAAAAGGCCACCGTCAGCAGCTCACGCGCTTAAAAATCACAGAGATAGCGCTGGCCTGAGGCAGGATTAGGTAAAAATGTTCATTGACAGCGTAAAGATATTGGTTAGAGGCGGCTCAGGAGGGAAGGGTTGCCTGAGCTTACACCGCGATAGGTATAACCGAAAAGGGATACCTGACGGAGGGGATGGCGGAAAGGGAGCTGATATAATTATCAGGGCGAATAGAAATCTTCATTCGCTCCTTGATTTTACCTACAACAGGCATTTCTACGGCCCCCATGGCGGCCACGCTTCAAGCAACAATAAAAAAGGAAAAGGTGCAGCCAGCCGTATTATCCAGGTCCCCGTAGGCACAACCATTAAGGATGTAAGGTTAAACTGTATTCTGCGCGATTTAGATCAAGATGGTCAGGAAATTGTGGTGGCCTCTGGGGGCTCAGGAGGTTTAGGCAGCCGTAAAGTCAGGGAAGGTATCCCGGAGCAGCCGGGCGAAGAAAAAGAATTAGTCCTGGATTTAAAGCTTATTGCCGATGTAGGTATGCTTGGTTTACCTAATGCCGGGAAATCCACCTTGGTTTCTAGTGTCTCCCGCGCGCACCCTAAGATTGCTGCCTATCCGTTTACTACCACGTTCCCCATTTTAGGGGTGGTTAGTTGCGGCGATAAATCGTTTGTGGTAGCTGATATCCCCGGGCTTATCGAAGGCTCATCGCAAGGCCGCGGATTAGGCGATAAATTCTTAAGGCACGTAGAGCGCAACAAGGTCTTGATCCACATCATTGATATGGCTGGCTGCGACGGAAGAGACCCTATAGAAGATTACAGGACGATTAATAAAGAATTAAAGAATTATAACCTTGAGGTTTCTAAGAAACCACAAATTTTAGCAGCTAATAAGATGGATTTAGAACCCGCAAGAGATAATCTAAAAAGATTTAGGAAGGTTATAAAAAAGAAGATCTATCTGATCTCCGCATTAAAAAAAGAAGGCCTGGAGGAGTTAATTGAAGCAGTCGGAAAGAAATTATAATAGGATAGTAGTAAAGATAGGTTCAAGCCTGCTTTGCCTAGAGGCGGGGGGCTTAGATAAAGGCCTTTTTAGAAAAATAGGCCAGCAGATTGTTGCTCTTAGAGAATCAGGCAAGGAAGTAATTTTAGTTTCTTCCGGCGCGATTGCCTTAGGCATGCGTATAATCGGATTGAGCTCCAGGCCAAAGGAGCTTTCTTATCTTCAGGCAGCCGCAGCAATAGGGCAAAATGCGCTTATGGACAATTACAGCAGTTTTTTTAAAGGCTACGACACCAACTGCGCGCAGATACTTCTTACCTGGGATGATTTTAATGACCGCCGGCGTTACCTAAACGCGAGAAATACCCTGCTTACGCTTTTTAAATTAGGCAGCGTAGCGATAATAAATGAAAACGATACTGTTTCGACTGATGAGATAAAATTCGGGGATAACGATCAACTTTCAGCCAGGGTAGCGAGCCTTATTGACGCAGACCTTTTAATCATGCTTTCTGATGTTGACGGGCTCCTGGATAAAGATAAAAAACTGGTTAAGATAGTGGATGATATTAATCCTGCGATAAAGTCTATGGCTTTTGCGACTCAGAAAAAAACCTGCGTAGGAGGGATGATTACTAAAATAGAGGCAGCCAAGATAGCGGTTGATTCCGGGATTCCTTGCGTTATCGCTAATGGCAGAAGCAGCAATATTATTTTAGAGACGGTAAAAGAGCCCGGAGTTTTTGGCACTTTATTTGTGCCAAAGAAGGGTTATCTGGACCAAAAACAGCGTTGGATTGCCTTTGGCACTAAAGCAAAAGGCAGTATTATTATCGATAAAGGAGCGCAGGTGGCGCTGATGAACAAAAAGAGCCTGCTTACCGTAGGCATAACCGGAGTAACGGGGAATTTTGAGGCAGGCGATGTAGTCAATGTGACTGCAGGCAGCGCGGCAATTACGATTGCCAGGGGTAAGGTAGGGATCGGGAGTAAACAGCTGGATAAGATTAAGGGTACCCGTTACGCTAAGGAAGCTATCCATCGCGATAATATAGTTATATTGCAATAAGATGAACCTTAAAAAGGAAGTAATTGCTTTAGCTAAAAATGCGCAGCTAGCCTTTAGGGCTAACTTAGGCCTGACAGCCGATCTTAAGAATAGAGCCCTTAAAGATATGGGTAGGAGCCTGCTGGCTAAAAAAGAGACTATCCTTAAGGCAAACAGAAAAGATATCCTGGCAGCCTCTGCTTCCGGAGCGAGCCCAGCATTTATAGACCGCCTAAGCTTAGATGATAAAAGAATAAAAGAGATGGCTGATTCTATCTTAGAGGTGGCGAGGCTTCCTGATCCTTTGGGCCGGACCATAAAATCCTGGCGCAACTCATCCGGCCTTAAGATAAACAAGGTGCGCGTGCCTATCGGAGTGATTGCGATAATCTATGAGTCGCGGCCGAATGTCACTGCCGAATGCGCGGCCCTCTGTTTTAAATCAGGCAATAGCGTCATATTAAGGGGCGGTAGCGAGGCCATGAAATCAAATACGGCAATTTATCGCATACTTAAAGGCGTATTAAATAAACGCGCTATAGATGCAGCTCTTATAAATATGGTTGCCACCACAGATAGGGCGGCTGTTGAGATATTGTTGAAATTAAATGACTACATAGACCTGGTTATTCCCCGCGGAGGAGAGAGTCTGATCCGTAAGGTAGTACACTCTTCTCTTATACCGGTGATAAAGCATTATAAAGGTATCTGTCATGTCTATGTCGATGATTGGGCAGACCTGAACATGGCCCAGAAGATCTGTTTCAATGCCAAGGTCCAGCGTCCAGGGGTATGTAATGCCATGGAGAGTATGCTGGTGCATAAAGATGCGGCAGCCAGGTTTCTTCCCGGGATGGCCAAGATGTTCAGGGAGGCGGGAGTTCGGATGCGCGGCTGTCCCATGACCCGCAGGATTATTAAGGGGGTAAGCCTAGCCTCTGATCGAGATTACCGTACGGAATATCTAGACCTGATTGTTTCTATTAAAGTAGTCAATAGTTTAAAGGAGGCAATTAGCCATATCAATGAATACGGCTCGCATCATTCGGATACAATCGTGACGGATAATAAAAAGCACGGCTATGAATTTTTAAAGTATGTTGATTCTGCCTGCGTCTATGTAAACGCCTCCACGCGTTTTACCGACGGCTATCAGTTCGGCTTGGGCGCTGAGATAGGCATATCCACGGATAAGCTTCATGCCCGCGGCCCTATGGCGCTGGAGGAGCTTACCACTTATAAATACGAGATCATAGGTAGCGGCCAGGTGAGGAAATGAGGATAGGCATATTAGGAGGGACATTTAACCCCATACATATAGGCCATCTCATCTTAGCCGAGGAGGTCAGGGAGAAGTTGAGTCTGGATAAGGTTATATTTGTCCCTGCCTACCTTCCGCCGCATAAAGACAACCTCGATATCGTTGCGGCTTCTGACCGCTATAATATGGTAAGGCTTGCCATAAAGGCAAACAGATATTTTTCGGTCTCAGACCTTGAGATAAAAAGGGACGGCAGGTCCTACACGATAGATACGCTAAGGGAGCTCAAGAACATATATCCTAAGGATGAGCTGTATTTTATCACCGGCTCAGACCTGCTTAAATATTTAAATGACTGGAAGGATTTATCCGAGATTATTAAGATGGTAAAGTTTGTAGTTGCCACCAGGCCGGGTTACCCCCCGGAGGATATACCTTCCTATATCTCTACGGTGGCAATACGCGCAGTGGATATATCGGCATTTGAGGTGCGCGCCTGTATTAAAGAGAACAAATCCTTCAGGTACCTGGTCCCGGATGTGGTCTTGGGCTACATCAATAAAAAAAGGCTCTACCGATGAAGATAAAAATAGCCCCTTCTATACTTTCCGCAGATTTTAGCTGCCTGGATAGAGAGATAAAATCTGTAGAGCGGGGAGGGGCGGATATGCTGCATATCGATGTGATGGACGGGCATTTTGTCCCTAATCTTACCATCGTGCCGGCAGTGGTCCGTTCTATCCGCAAGGTCACCAAGTTACCTTTGGATGTGCACCTGATGATAGAGAGGCCCGAGAAGTTCGTAGATAGTTTTGTTAAAGCAGGCAGCGATATGATTACCGTGCATATCGAGGCTGTTTCTAGATCAACGTTAAAGGCCTTAAAGAATAAATTAAACAAAGAAGGGGTGAAGCTCGGGGTTTCTTTGAATCCACCAACTCCATTCTCAAAAATTAAAGGCATATTAAAATTGGTGGATTTCTTTCTAATAATGTCGGTTAATCCCGGATTCGGCGGACAGAAATTTATTCCTAAGGTGCTGCCTAAGATAAAGAGGCTGCGTTCTGAATTCAGGGGAGATATCGCCGTAGACGGGGGAGTGAATGATAAAGTAGCAGGGGCCTTGATTCGCTCCGGTGCCAATATATTAGCCGCAGGATCATATATCTTTGGGGCAAAGGATAGGAAGCAGGCGATTGAAAGGATCAGAAATGCAAGCTAATCTAGAGATTAAATTCGGCACCGATGGATGGAGGGGGATTATCAGCGAGAACTTTACCTTTGCCAATGTCAGGCGCGTCGCCCGCTCGATTGCCGATTATTATAACCGCAAGTCCCACGGCAAGAAGGTTAAGATAGCCGTAGGTTTTGATACCCGTTTTCTTTCCGATAAGTACGCCTTAACAGTAGCCCAGGCACTGGCGCATAACGGCATAGAGGTAATCCTCTCGGATAGGCCAATACCTACTCCGACTTTGAGTTTTGCCGTAGCCAAAAGAAAACTTAGCTCAGGGGTGATGATTACAGCCAGCCATAATCCGGCCGAGTATAATGGTATAAAAATTAAAACTGCCTCCGGAGGCGCGGCAGGGGTAGAGGTTACTGACGAAGTAGAGAAGCTTATACAAAGGCCCCTTGTCTATAAGGGTAGGCAAGGCATAGTTAAGAAAGCAGATTTAATCAAGGATTATATCAAATTCCTGCGTGGCTATATTGACTTAAAAAAACTTAAGAAAGCAAAGTTTAAAGTTTTAGTTGATGCTATGCACGGCAGCGGAAACGGCTTTATTGCCGAGGTCCTGGCCGGAAGCAGCATAAAATTAGAATTCCTGCGTCGAGAGGTTAATCCTTCTTTCGGCGGCCTGCGTCCTGAGCCGGTGTTAGAAAACCTAGGGCCCACCATAGAGAAGATGAAAAAAGAAAACTTTGATTTAGGGCTGGTGCTGGACGGAGATGCCGATAGGATCGCTGCCTTTGCCGGCAAGGGTGAGTTTATCCCTCCGCAGAAAATATTAGGGTTGTTGGCGCTTCATCTTTTCCAGGATAGAAAGATGAAAGGCGGGGTGGTTAAGACCATAGTAGGGACTAATATGATGGATAATATCACGGCGCTCCTCGGTTTAAGATTATATGAGACTCCGGTAGGATTCAAATATATTTCAAACCTTATGGATACAGAAGATATTTTAGTGGGAGGAGAGGAAGCAGGAGGTATGGGGTTTAAGGGCTATATCCCGGAGAGAGACGGGACTTTGGCCGGGATCCTTTTGCTTGAGATGATGGCCTACCGTAAGAAACCCATGATCAAGATACTCTCCCAGATGGAGAAACGTTTCGGAAGATATTATTATCTACGCCAGGACCTGGAGATACCTAATCTAAAGGTCAATATCGGTGATTTTAGGAAGATAAAGAGCATCCTGGGTAAGCCGGTGGTTGAAACCAAGGACTATGACGGGTTGAAGCTTATCTGTAGCGACGCCAGTTGGCTCATGTTCCGTGGTTCAGGCACAGAGCCGATTATGCGCGTCTATGCGGAATCAAAGAGTCTGGGTAAAACTAAAAAGCTCTTGGCATTCGGCAGGAAGCTGATTCTTTAATATGCTTTACAGTATCGTAAGGGCGTTATTAGTTGTCCCGGTTTTTAAGGTATGCTTTAGAATGAAGGTAAAAGGAGCACAGAATATACCTAAACACGGAGGTTTTATCCTGGCCTGTAATCACACCAGCTACCTGGATCCTTTGGCCTTAGGCGCTGCCTCACCGCGGCCCTTGAATTTTATGGCCAGGGATAGCCTTTTTAGAATTCCTTTATTCGGCAGGCTGATTGCCGCGGTAGATGCCTTCCCGGTAAAAAGAGACTCTGCCGATAAATCAGCGCTTCTTGAAGCCATGCGCAGGGTCAGGCGTGGAGGCGGGTTGGCCTTGTTTCCTGAGGGCACTCGCCAGGATGATAAAACAGCGCTTGATAAGCCGCAGGCAGGGATAGGATTTTTAGCAGCAAAACTTGCAGTGCCGGTTATCCCCGCGTTTATTAGCGGCACAGAGAAGGCATTGCCCAAACACGCTAAGATTATCCGTAAGAGCAAAGTCACGGTCTCTTTCGGCAGCCAGATTTCTATAGAAGGGAGGATGCCGTATGAAGATATCGCAATGCGTATTATGGACGATATCAGGCATCTTGCATGATAGGCAACTGCTTCAATAAAAACCCGCAAGTTATAAAACCTTTCTTTCGTCTTTCTTTATTCTCTTATCTACATGAACAAAAAGTTTTGGTAAAGGAGGTGTTACGTTTTCTTTTTTCCTAAGAGTTATTTAATAAGAACATTTAATCGAAAATAAAAATACAGGAGGATTAAAATGTCAGAAGAAAATATCAGCATGGAGGAGCTTTACAACCAGAGTATCAAAATCATAAAAGAAGGAGAAGTCACCAAAGGCAAAATTGTTTCTATCAAGCCTAAGGGGGTGCTGGTAGACGTGGGTTTTAAATCAGAAGGGATTGTCCCTATTGCCGAATTTACCAAGGATGTTCTTGAGGTAGGCAAGGAGCTTGATTTTTTTGTGGATTCCGTAGAGGATGATTCCGGCAACATCTTGCTCTCCCG
>JBAXNZ010000012.1:0-11979 GCA_037133515.1 bacterium | reverse complement strand
ATTAGGATTCAATGTCACTATTGCCAGCCGCGAAGTTCCGGTAATTAATGATATGACTAAGGAAGATACCGAGGACTTGCTTCTGAGGCTATGGGAGATGGGGTATTTTACCGAATACAATTCTGTACGCCTGGAGGTAATTTCTTCAGGCTCGCGCATATTTGCTACTCCCGTAGCTAGTTTAAGCAGCGATTTCCTTATCCGTTTTCAAGACGCTACTACCCTCTGTGTTATTGCTATGGGTCAGGGTAATGCCGAAAGTCTCTGGCAGGCGAAATTGCAGAAACCCTTTGTGCATATCCTCATGGCCAAGAACCCCGAGAAGATAGCAGATTTTATCGATATCTCAAGACATTCGGCGATGTTAATAGTTAATATGCCAACTTCGGCAGAGGATATCCTTATAGATGAAATAGCATATTCCGGGGCTATTGTTTCTTTGATAGACTGTCCTGATTTTCTAGCTACGTTACACGGATTAGGGGTAACTGTAATAAATCCTAAAAATATCTACTTATATCGGGAAGAGCTTATGTCTCTAGATAAATTCACTGATTGTTTTTACGGAGAAGATATTATTCTTGATGCCTCGCAGGGGCCAATCTATTTAGGGAATGTCTACTTTTCTGATGAGGTTCATGTTAATGGTAGAGGCGGGGTGGTTATTCGCAAAGGCTCAAGCTTAGGAGTTGCATGTTATATTGAAAATTCAACTATCATTAGTTCTCGTATCACTGCGGGAGAACGAGTGATTAAAAGAAGGGTAGAAACTATAAATGGAACACAGCATCGTTTCAGCCGCAGAGAGGTTGCTGATGTATATTTTTCAGAAGAATCTGGTCTGCTAGGATTATCTGCGCTCTCGGTAAATAAGCCACTCTTAGCCCGTTTATTAGGTAAGGGAGTAAGAATCCTCGGTAATCCTGCGATGATTAGTATTGCAGCAGGCGTACATATTGAATCAGGGGCGGTGATCCATTCCGGGGTAGTGTTAGCCGGAGACACCGTAATTAGAAGAGGGGCAGAGATAGGTGTGGGGAGCTTCCTGATTGATACCGAGGTAGAAGCTGGAGCCAGGGTAACAGGATCAAGGCTAGACTATTGTTTCGTGCATCAGGACGCAGAAGTAGATGAGATGGATTTAGAAAATGAGGAAGTATATTCCTATGTCCGGGCTCCGCTCGATCAGAAAGTCGTGGGCGTGGTTATTGATCCGCTCCTAGAAAAAGGCGTGAGGGGGATTCTGGCATTAAGATATCGGCGTGCCAATGCCAAGCGGAGTCGCTATAGCCTTATTCCAGCAGAAGACAGGCGTTCAGAGATGGACTGGCGGCAGGTTAAGCAAGAGAATCCTCGACTTTATACACAGGTATTGAGACAGATATATGAGGCTATAGATGCAGCCCAGCGGTTGTTGATAGCACTGCATGACGATAAGACCCTAGGGAGCGACATAAGGGGGAAAATAGTTGCCACTATTACTAAGCTCTTAGAAGAAAAAATGTTAGATAATCTTACCCTAGTCCAGGTTAAAGGAGTCATTTGGCAGATTATTTGGGTATATGCTAAGTCTCCTTTTCAGTTACATAAGAAAGTAGGGGATGAACAGGCTATGCTTTTAGTGGAAGATTTACTGCTAGTATTAGATCGTGTCAGAGGCCGTACGCCCCAGGAGTTAGCAGGTGAGCGCTTAAGATTAGCGATGATGATAGCTGCACTCTCAAACCTGAATATCTTTGATTACGCCAGGAAGCCCGATGCTGCAGATCAATTGAGTCTTGCGCCCGAAGAATTTAGAGATGTCCTGAGGTTAATTAAATACTCTAGGAATAGTGATACTGTTATGAAATCAATCCGCAAGAAAAGATACTTTACGGTAGAAGACACCAGCACCATTATTGACCGCTTACTGGCTGTTCCTGGGGCAGAGCGGAGAGGAAAAACTATCCTTTTTAATGTTAATAATGCCGGAGAGGTAGTCTATTCTCTAGTATTAATCCGCGAGATATTAAGGTTAGGCTATCGAGTAGTGATTTCTGCTAAAGCTCGCCCGATTGATGATAATTATGATGTACATGATATGCAGGCTTTACTTCAGGATCCTGCGGTACGTAGTGCGCAATTCTTAGGTCCATTCCTGGATGCTGGGATGATACGAGTTATCTCAAATGGTTCCTATAGTTCTGGCATAGACCTGGATGATGTCAGCGCAGATTTCTATACGGTCGTAACAAGCCAAGATACCATCATGATGTTTTCAGTTGGGCATACCCTGACCAAGGATATGCTAGCGCACAAACTACCTGTACCTGCGGTATCGCTATTATGGGTTAAAGATGAAGTCACCTTAGAGGAGAGAGGGCTAGAGATTGCCAGGGGTGAGGCGGCAATCATTTTTGTGGATAAAACTAAAAACGATGGTTTGGATTCCCAGAATACAGAGTCTGGTAGGAATATTGCTGGTTCTTCTAGCCATGGTAGGCGCAATATCACCGCATTTTTTATTATTTTATGTATCATTGCCTTTTATCTGTTAGAAATACCCATACCTGGAATGGTAGCTCCTATTTTATTCTTCGCCATGACTATAGGAAGCGGCTGGCAGTCCAGCCTTCCTGGTTTTCCTGATTCAGGTAAAGAAGCCAGAGACCTAGAAGAGCAAATTACAAGAATTAAGAAAGAGATATTGCAGTCGATAGATAATTTTAGAGAGCAGGCCCAGGCTGCAAAAGAGAGGGCGTTAGCTCAGCTTGAGGATTTGCCTAGCACGCATCCGGTGGTGCAACAGTGGTTAGCTGAGTTATCCCATCAAAGGGCCTGTATTGATAGGGCTCAAAAGGCTGAAATAAGATTAGGCAGAGGGATAGCTTATCTATTGAAGTATCTTAGTGGGGCTGATCATGCCAAAGCCTTTGGGGAGCTTAAAACGCAAATACAAAGTGTTGCTCAAGAAGCCAGCCGCCTTGAGAATAGACTGAATGAGCTTAGAAGAACGCGACATTCTTATCACTTCTCATTTTTCTTATTGCCTATAGGTACTGCGTTAGTCTATACGTCAGTAGCGTCTCCATACATGCAATCGCCACTTGTTTTTATTTTGGTAGCCGTACTAATAGCAGGCTGGTTAATGCTGACACTCAATATAAAATGGCTGGGAGATTATTTTAACCGTATCTTAATTATAGTTGCCACCATAAGCACTATTGCTGTTGACTTTTTTACGAAAAATTGGGCAAGCAGTAATTACCCATTAGCAAAGATTATGTTTGAAACAACTAGAAGTATAGAGTTAATCGAAGGAGAACTTATACAACCGGCTCATCTGTTCGGCGGCTTAATCCAGATACTCCATACCCGCCATGCCTTTGATCTCCTCTGGCCTTTAGCAGAAACTATTGTTCCTTATGTTCTCTTAGCTGTACCTTTCATCATCTATTTTGGTTTTAAGCGTCTTGGCCAAAGTAGGCTTTCTCGCTTTGCCTTTGGGTTGATGGTAGGAGGTATATTTGCGAATGCCTTGGAGCACGCATTCCAGGGTTATGTGACTAATTGGTTATTTATATTCGGGTTGTCAACAAACTTGGCGGATATATTGCCTTTTGTCGGCCTGGCCTTAACTATGTTGCTTTTCTTATTGGACCATCCTAAAGAGGATTACTCTACTGACTATGCCCAGACTAAGTGGGGCTATAGCCATGAGCAGGCAGTAGAAGAATTATCCCGAAGCTTTGACATAGCAGACAGGCTTACTAAATTACAGGTATTTATTGTAAAGATGCTCTCTAGCTTGGTTATCTCTGCGCTTAGATTATTAGGCTATCAGAAAGAAGCCATTGCTTTAGCAGAAGCTGTAAAAGAAGGAAGGTTACGCGCCGGACCGTTTAAGAGTTTCTGGGCTCAAATCAGAGAAGAAGACCGCTGCATATATTTTGACTCTACCCGCCCAATCCTTACCTTATTAATATTGCCTTATCTTTTAGCGCATGAAGCAGGCGCGTTAGTTAAAAATTCAAGCCAAAAGAATAACTTAATCGCTATTAAGAGCGTATTCATAATTGGCTCTGGCCTAGCCCTCATTTATTCCACCTTCCGTGGCTGGTGGGGGATAATCTTGGGGGCAGCCAGGGCCATTAAAAACCATTATACGCACAGAAATAATAAGTATCCCGCTACCATGCCTACCTCTCATAGGCCGGATAGAGCGCCTAAGCCGAGGGAATTAGAGACTATCCTCACTGTCTTTGGTGGTAGGGATGCCTTGGCAGCCGCAGGGGTTACTCTGGATGAGGGTAATATTCTCATCAGCCCAGCGCTAGAGGCACCTGCTGAGGTCAGGGGAGGCATTCTTTACATTAATCCCAATACTTTAAGAGGGCCTCCCGAGCAGTTACGGGTCATCTTTGAGGGGCATGAATTATACCACCTGCAGGGAATTACCGATGAACTGCGGGTCCGCCAGCTTACCCTCCAATATCTTTTCTTACATAATCTACTGACAAGCCATATAGAATTTCTTAAGGATAATACAATAGGGCTAAATCCTTATTATGAATGGCTTGAGTATTTAAAGGAACAGATACCCGCTTCACAGCAAAACAAACAAGAGGTTTTTGAGTTTGGCGGTAAACAAGGATGGTCTTCTCTTCTAACATCTCAGAGAGATGGTGGATATGCTATTGACGCAGATACGGGCACGACCCTGTACTGGGCAGAAGCAGCTAGTGAATTCCTGAGAAAAACTACGCTCTTTGCTCAGGAGACCTATATTATTCTTCCTTTCGGTACTACTGCTACGGTTCAGGTCGAAGGCGAATCATTTACCTTATCTGAAGTGGGTGGAATCTATATTAACTCTGGTAGATCAGCTAAAATAAATGTAAAGGGTAAGGTTTTAGTTATTACCACAGCGCAGCAGCCTAGCTGGTATCAGCGCTATGGTCTTGAGGGTAGCTTTGCCGGACTCTTTAGCCAATTAGGCTATAACAAGAGCGGATTATTATGGGAGAAGAACGGAGTAGTTGTTTACGTCCTTAGTTTAAGGAAAAATCTTTGGAATCCCACGCAAGGAACAGAGTGGATCGTAGATCCGGTAAGCTATGGTGGAGAGCGCTATCCCGCTCCTATTATTGCGGTTTCACGCGTAAGCTGGTTTACATCCGAAGAGCAGAGCGTTGATTTCTCTACAATTATTAGGCAATCGGAGCTTCTTCGCCAGCATCCCATGCGCGAAGGTGCTAAGAAGCAGCTGGAGGTATACATTGCGGTAGAGGGTAGGATGGGATTATTGATTATGAAAGATGGCAAACCATATCTTTGCGTACTTAATCCCGGGGATATGGCGTTTATTCAACCGGGAATAATCCATAAGATCCTGGTTGTTGGCACTCCTTACGAGCATCTGGTAGTGCAAGTCCCTGGGGCATTTCAGTACGGACTTTGGTTTAAGGAGGAGGTTTCTCCAAATCAATTCCCGAGCTTAATGAATTCTGAGTCGATAGCTAATTTAGCCAAGGGTATTTTAGATAAAGGGATATCGGGAGTTTTTGAGTTATCCTGGCCAGGTGCCATAGGCAAGTTTCTTATCAGGAGCGTTTCGTATGATCAAGATAAAGGCGTAGTGAACATTGAGGCAGTTCACGCAGAGCAGTTGCGCAAGGGCTTGCAGCATTTACATATCAACGGAGCGCGCGCTCCTCCGGTAGTAGTCAATGAATTGTTACAACAGCTGTTTTCCATTACCAGCGATCCTCTAGTACGAAAGATTATATACTGGTATGTGGATGAGTTTGCTAGAGGAGGAATAACCGTTATACTCGGAGATAATCGTTTCGGTATCTTAGGCCTAGGCAGCCGCGATATCATCGCAATATCCCAGCGCTTAATCAATAACCCCATAGCTTTCTTCCATGAAATTGCCCACGCCTACGTTATTAGCCACCCCCAGGAGTTAACCCGTATAGAGCAGAGGCTGAGCGCCGGTCGCATAAGATGGGTCAATTACAAAAATCAGGCCTTGCGTACGCATTATATCTTAAGGGCCTTCCAGCGCCAGGTATTCGCAGATTCGGACCGTTCGCTGACGCAAATTATCAGCGATTTTATGGAGAGCGGAGAACCTCTTGGGATAACGCCTCCTTCTTACCATCAAGAAATAGAGGAATCCGTTTATGCCGCGCAACTCAAAGAGGCAATAACTGCCTTGCGTCTGCCAGGACTTACTGAGGCATCTCTTACGCCCGGGGTTCTTTTGCAGGTTGTCCGTTCTGTGCGTAGACAAAACCGCGGGCTGTTGCCTGCTGGAAGCGAGCTTGTCTTTCTGGATAACTCAATGAATTATATGGTAAGCCTTAGGGGATCCCTAGGGGCAGGTTACTTAGCCAGCTTTGTCGATTTTTCATCTGGCGGAGAAGCAATAGAAGAATTTCCTTTATATGATTTTAGGCCAGGCCAGATCAGGATCTCTGATATACGGGTAATGTATCTGGGAAGAGTGATTAATTTGTTAGATTTGATGATTGAGAAAGGCTTTGCGCCGAAAGGAATTAAGGAACAAGGAATATTTGTAGAGGCGAATTTATCTTTGGCGTATAACCCTGATAGCGGAAGTTCGCGCGTCATCGAAGAGCCGACAGAAAAGGTATGTACCTATAATTTATTAACCGGAAGATTAAAGCGCTTCGAGAGCTTCCCGCCCGCAGATCCGCTCAATGATGAGATACTCCCGATGCATAGCCACGGCATATATTCTCTTACCGAAGAAGTACTCCCAATCAGGGAGGCGAGGGGAGATATCCGTATTGCGTTAAATTCAATACAGACTCTTTATAGGGAAATAGCTACAAATCCTGTCCTAGCCGTTTTTGCTATTGACGGTATCCCGCCGGGTCATCAGCTTATTATCGGTGAGACCGAACGCGGTTTTGCATTTTTACAACTGCGCGCCTCTATACAGGTTAATTTTGCTGTCTGTGATATATTCCGCTACGATTTGCGCACACATAGCTGGGAATTTATGGAGTCGCACGGTTCCTTACTTAGTCAATCGAAATCAAGTGGTAGCTTGGATCTTAAGCGGGCCAATAAGATTTATAGCGAAACAGGGACATCCGAAGAATCTGCCAATCAGAAAATTATAGCTGCTTTAGAGAGTATATATACGCAGGCCCTGGAGACCCTGGAGAGATTTATCCCCGGATATACGGGATTAGATTATTTAAGGAGAGAACACACTAAGATAGGCTTCAGTAGGCATGAAGAGATTAGTTCTTTTATCCGTAAACACTTAGCGCATGATTATCGCGCTATGCAGAATGCGCTGGTGGCACTCAGTTGCTTATGGATGGTAGTTACAAGCCTTAAGCGGCTTAAGCAGTCCGGGGTCTTAGGGCTTAGAGACTATATAGAGAAGAAGGAAGAAGCAGTCAAGCGAGTCATTGCCAGGCACTTAGGTTTATCTGGGGAAGAATTAGCAGCTTACCTAAGAAGAGATGCAGCAATTGCAGATAGAGTGGAAGCTGCGCTTGTTGCCTCTGCCATTACTCCGGAACAATTAAGAGCTATCTTTATTGATGAGTCAGCGCACAGGCATAGTAAGGGCGAATATAACCTCATTGCCTATTTTAGGCAAGGCAATGAGGCAGATACGGATAAAGTTATGCTTGCGATGCGCAGGTTTTATGCCTCGCTTAGGCTATTCTACAGGTATCGTTCTCAGATACATATAGTAAGAGAAGAGATTAATTCCTTAGTGGTATATACTCCGGCAGCTTTAGAGTTAGAAGATCATACTACCCAGCAACCGCCGCTTTGGACTGATCACGATCTTCGGGCCCTGCAGCATCTGCGTAGGTTAAACCAGATTTTAAGACAACTGTTTCAGAGGTATTTACGTGAATTAAAAGATCATTTTATTGCGCTTTTGGATAAACTGGCTTACACAGATAGAGAAGGATTCCGGGATTTAACTCAAGAACTACAGCTTGATGACGTGCGCTTAATCTTTAAGAACCCTAGGTACCTGAATCAGCAGCGTCTGGAAAGAATAGAGCAATTAATTACCAGGGCAAAAGCTGTAGCCAATAGGTTGAATCAACCTTACGAATTAAGGAGGTTGGCATTTGACCTTGCCTATCATCTGGCCCTTTTACGTAAGGCGATGAATGCCTTGCGAGACCTTAAAACTAAAGGTCCGCCGGTGCTTGACCGCTATCTTAGAGAAAAGGCCAAAGAGTCAGATAAATCCAGCCAGGCCTTAGTTAAGGCCTTAAAGGGAGAGGCGGAATTAGCGCTTTCTACATTATTGAATGAGGGCGTCCAGAATATTAAATTACAAAAGATAACCAGTCTTTTGGCGCGGCTGGAAGAATATCTTCCCGGTCCCTTTGTCATCGCGGTTGAACTTTCCGATACGGCGCGTATTTTAGAGGAAATACTGGGTGAAGATTATCGCCTGCGTGATCTATTTGATACGAATGTCAATAAGAGGCAAGAGGCCCTGGTAGGATTTCGTAGCAATGAATACGATATAATTCTGGTTTCGACAAAGTCCCAAGAGGGGATTTTAGAAGCACTGGCTGATTTCGGATTTGTGTTGTTAAAAGAAAAGAGGGCTGGTTGGAATATATCTTCGCACAAGCCTGGTTCTCAAGATGGCGAAGATGCGCAAGGAACCAGAAAGCAGGCCAAGCAACTCCCTCTTTTCTGCTTTGGCTTTCCTATTCTTGCTGCGTATCTGTTTGACATGCTACCCGCTTGGCTGGCAGCAGTAATTATGGCAGCTGGTTTTGTAGTACCGCTGCTGGCATTTTACAATTGGCCAGTAAGGCCGCAGGCTCCTGAAAAAAATCGATATTCAGATCCTAGAAAATTGAGCGTTAGAGAACGCTTAGAAGTAATAAGGCGGATAGTAAGCGATGCCAACCTGGAAGACTTACGCGTTATATTGACAGGCCCGGCAGCGAAAGAAACCGCCAGCCTTGAAGAGGTAGAGATACTTTTATTGTATCCTTCTTCCTTTAGCCAATCAGGCGGTATTCCCATTGCATTACAGGATAGAGCAGATAATTTTACGGCATTGCTCAGAAAACAATGGCCGGGGCTTGAGATTTCCGTTATCCTTCCCTGGCCTTTTGAGCTTACCCGGGAAGGTAATGGCCTGAGTAAGGCTGAAAATCGGGTGCTTGACGGGCATCTCCTTCCTGATAGGGGATATATGTCTTTAGGAGAAGGTTCGTTAGCCATAAAGGATGAATCTCTTTGGTCTGGAGTCTACCAGGGAAAGGAGTTCTTTACAACCGTAAGGCAACAACAGCATTACGGAGCATTCGTAGAGAGTGTAATCAGCTTCTTATGCGCTGCCGAGGAAATTTTAGCTGGCTTAGGCCAAAACAGAACAGGTGCGATTGCAGATTTTGTGGTGGTTCTTAGAGAAGGGGCAGCAGCAAACAAGGGCGCTCGTTATGTTATGGGAGAAGGTTTCTCTGTTGAGGCTATCGGCAGGGCCTGCGATATTATTGCCGAATCCAATCCCGTATTCTCTTTTATCAAAAATCGGCCTGACTTGCGCTATGAGATTGCCGCAAGCGGCCAGATTAGTATAAGCAATTGGGTTAGAGAAGATTTGCGTAGAATAGATGAATATATGAGTGCTATAGCCGGGCATACTGAAAGAGATGCCTCTGTTTATGATAGTTTAGTCAATGAAGATGCGGAGATTGCAGTCATGGTGTTGCGTTGGATGGGAAACCTCGCAGAGCTCTCTGCTTATCCTCGCGTGCAAGAGAGGGCGCGCGACTTCCTGTCCTTCTTTGTGAGAAGGGTATTAGCTGAGAATAAAGATATCCTTGATGGGTTTACGGAGCTGGTTTTTGCCAAGGCAGAGGAAGCGCAGCAAAGATTAGCTCTTGCTCAACAGGGAGGAGAAGTAAAAATAGTTTTCCTGTTAACCGGGGCAGAACATCTGGGTAGTTATGTAAGAAAACAGGCCCTCGTAAAAGGAGAAGGCATCCAGGTGCAAGAGCTCTTGTTGACGCGTTCAATGCTTAGGTCTATCGGTTATGACGTCAGCGCAGAGCAGCCTATATCTACAGAAACTAAGTCCGGGTTACATCAGTATTTGCTCAGGCAGCATATACTCGATAATGAGACCAGCCATATCATATTCATCGATACCGGTTTTGTGGGTTCGCTTAATCTTGCCTTGGCAGAACTTCTAAAGGAACAGGGGATAAGCGAAGACTATTTGATGGTTTGCCAGGTATTTTTAGCCGGTAATCCTATAGCAGCCTTTGGCCTAAACCGACTGGAGGAATGGTCTGAGAGCCCTGAGCGGCTCTTTTGGTTTGCGTATATATTGGATAAGGGCCTGGAAGTTGCAACTAATTCTCCCGTGGGTTTCCGAGATGATTTGCAAGTAAGTATTACGCCGACTCCCCGGCCCTGGTTTTATAAATTGGTTAAAAAAGAAATAGGGTTATTAGGAGCTAAACGCCAAGAAGAAAAAGCTAATGGCCAAGTCCAAAGCACTATTATGGTAGTCTGTGAAGCCAATGTCTTCCGTAGTCCCATTCTTGCCTATAGATTATCTAAGTTAATTGGAGATAGTCCGTTACGGATTATCTCCCGTGGGCTTACTCACCGGCTAAGCGGTATGGAGTTGGTCCAGGTACGGGAGGAGATATATGCATCATTACGTTCGAAATTATCTGCAAGGGAGCTTGATCAATTATTCCCGCAGGACCCCCGGGTACTGGATGTCGAAGATATGCACCAAGCAGGTTTGATTCTGGCAGCTACCAGAAGCGTACGGCTAAGGATTATTCAGCAATATCCTGAAGCTGCTAGCCGGGTGTTTTTGATGAGTGAGTTCCTGCCGCAGAATGACGAACTCTATGGTAAGGATATCCCGGATTTGGGTTATGGCGGATATTTCCAAGCCAGGCATCTCTGGGAGAGTTACGACAGGGTTTTACCAGTATTATCATCTGAATTAGATAGTTTAAGCTCGTCGCTGCCTCAGGGGTCGGTAGGGTATGTATTTGAAACTTTGACAAAAACAGAGAATATTAATAGGGCTTTCTCAAGGGAAGAGATTGCAACCCTAGTAAAACGTTCAGCGAATACAGTAAGATACGATATAAGCGCTCTTTGTGAGTTAGGGCTTATAGAAAAGGCCCCCTTAGGAAACTATATAGTTAAAGATGAAATAAAATCACATATAAGCCGAATAAGGCCCCTGCTTAAGCAGTTTAAGGGGCACTTACTTCGTCCGACAAAAGAACAGCTAAAAATAACAAAACATAAGGTTACTGAAATACTCGGACAGGACTCCGAACATGCCATAAATAAATTTTTGGAGCTAGATTATAACACGACGGCTGTTGAAAATATGGCAACCGGGGATAAGGCAAAATTATATAAAGCTACCATTGAATTAGTGCATATTCTCCTAGGTGAATTATATGAAGTTATCAGCATAAGAGCGTTTTTTAAGAATGATCGCTGCATTGCCGAAATAGTTGATAAGGTTTCAGGTGAGTACTGGTTTATACGTATTTATGCCGATAGGAAGCGTATTGAGATAGCTAAGAGAATTTCCAGGGGCCAGGAGAGAAGCGCTATACTCAGTAGTTTTCTCCCCAGGTTACGGTTTAGCGCCAAGAGCAATCACTATTATCTTGCCAGCGCAGAAGGAGAAATGGATTTAGGAGAAGCTAATGAAAGATTATCTCCTGAGCAGCTGCGCATGCTCGGCAACCAGGCTATTCAACTTTTCTTTGAATTAGGAATGAAATGCGGTATTTGGGTCTTACCTATACCCTCAAGACATCAGTATCGTATTGAAATTAAGAGGGGTGCCCCTAGGCTAGTCTTTGTTGATCTTGGCTGTGAAGAAATAGATAATACGCCTGGTCATGTTAACATGAAAGGGTATCTTAGATTACTGCTGCTTAAAATATACTGCGCTATTAGAGGAAAAGA
>JBAXNZ010000011.1:0-12140 GCA_037133515.1 bacterium | reverse complement strand
ATTGCCTGAATTAATGTTTGGGAGTTGTCAGTCGTATGCACATCATAGACATACGCTGAACCAAAGCCTCTCAGGTTAAGCTCAGAGACATTCCTCTGTTCTACCTGGTCACTAGTTGTGTTATACCAGGGTAAGGTAGAAACGCTTCCGGTAAATGTTCTTAGCTCTATCTCTCCGCTATCTAAGGTTAAGCTGGCAGGAAGGACTGTCAAAGGAGCATCATTATCAACCCACCAGAGGTTGACGGTATATTTGAAGGTATCCTCTCCTGTAGGGGCCTGGATAACAAATTCTCTGCCTAATGGATCGCTGGGCAGGGTCCAGAAGATGGTCGTCGGCCCGGTAACACCAGAGGCAGTAACTCCGGTTGTGCTACTGCCCTCCCAGAGAACAGGCGTACGTTCTACCCTGCTTAATAGCGTGGTATCAGGGTCAATGCCTAATGCTAACATATCCTCCCATATATCGCGTCCGTATTGCTGGCGATAAGCCCTGGCTATAGCAGGGGTGATGATATCTCTGGCTGTCTGGTGATCGGTAACAGCAGTTGTATATGCCAATACTGGATGGTTGTTAATGATGTAGTAGAATCTTGTCCTTAAAGGTTCATCCAGGGTCATTGACCATTCATCTACGCACAGGCGTGACTCCGGGATCCATCTATTTTCCACTGCTCCGGTATCTGAAGTGCCGACCTGCTCAAAGTGACCTCTCTCCTCATAGGCCCAGCCGCCCCAGATATGCTCTGGATAATGCCAGCGGTACCAGACCTCTCCGGTGGTGGGGTTGTAGTATCTTACGCGGTAATACTTTAAGTCAAAATCAGGACCCAGGCCATACGCCGGATCACCGGCATCGGTGTTCAGAATCTCTAAGGTAACTCCGCCGGTTGGCTTATCGATAAAGTAGCCTTCCAAAGGAGTCTGGGTCAAGCCGATAAAGGACTGGGCAATGAAGATGCTATTTCCTCTATCGATGATAACCACGCGGCCAACCTGGTCTCCTGGGACGCTGTATTGAGTAAAGGTTACTCCATCCATAACAACATCAGTCTCTACCAGCATCTGGTAAGCAGGAGTACTCAATACTTCAGCTGGCGAAACCTGCCTGATATCAGCGATTGTCTGAATTATGTCCGCTCTCTGCTGGTCATTAAACGTATAGATATCATTAAAGTCAACCAGGTCAGCCTGGGAATTATATATCTCGATTGCCCGGTAAGCTCCAGCGCCATCATTCAAATTTGCATCCCAAACCAGCTTAAGAGCTACTGCCGGCTGGTAAACATTAGTGCTCTGGAAATCGCGGATAAGATAGAGTTCTGTCCTATCGGTATTGGCAGAGATAATGATTCTGCCAAAACTATCCATTGGCTCGCGCAGGATATACCCGGCTGTTTGTCCATACGTAGTAAAGGTAGTAAACACATATAATTCCGGTAGGCGGATAGTCTCTGTTGAGCCGTCGTGTGTATAATAAATGGGTATATCCACGTACGAATCGTCATTATTATCGCCGAGTAATGAGAACTCAGCGGTTGTTCCGCGAAATGTAGTGATGACTGATAATGCGGGGAGGAACTCAGGAGGTATGTAAGGTTCATTGGCGAACTGATAAATTAAGCGGTTGGTACTTTCAATTTCTTCGATCAAAGGAGTAAAATATTCTTCGGGTATGGGTGGTGCGCGCGAATCAGCTATAGCAGTCTGTAACACCGGTATTGTATCTCCATCATGCCAAATAGCGCCCATAGCTGCTAAAACCGGCTTGGGCTGGCCATGAATATCTACCCAGCCAAAATACTCCTCATTGCCAAAGCCGTCATTAGAAATAGCAAACCAGGCGCCGCCCTGGTTATGCTCTGTAGGATTACCCGCCTTCCACCACTCATCGCGCCAGGTCATATAAGTTACCCCTACAACACCGCTGCCATCCAAAGACCTCCATATCGCCACTGCGGCATCAGCCTGCGCCTGCCTGTCTTCTGCCCCGGCATTGGTATCATATGAATCTGCTCCGGTCTCTGAGATATAGATAGGCTTATTGGTAGCGGTCCTGGCTTCGGCAACCGCTGCAGATAGGTTATCCCAGTTGTAGATATTAAGCCCCCAGACTTGAACTGAAGGAGCCAAACTAACTGCCTGCCGGAATCCTATCAGGCCTTCCTGGCAAGAAGAGAAGCCGCAGACATCAGTGCCGCTGGTATAACCAAAGGTACTGGAGACCGGATGATGCGGGTCAATGCGGCGTGTTTCTTGGGCTGTTGCTTCAAGTATAGAATACCAGGTAGTGACATCTCCTCCGCCGTAATTAAGAGGAGTGTAATTAGGCTCATTACCAAACTCCCACATCAGTATTGCCGGGTGATCCTTGTAAGCCTCTATATATGCACGGTAGGTGCCGCTGGCAATATCCGGGCCCCTGTTCTCCCGGTTATCTTCATAGGGGAAGCCCACGATAACCCTGATGTTGTGCGCAGCCAAGGCATCAAGTAAATCCAGGGTGGGAGGATAGTAGGTGCGCACGGTATTAATGCCCTTTGCGACCATAAGGTCAAGCTCAGCCTCGCTTAATGAACTAGCGTCCAGCACCAGAGCAGTCAGATTTTCTCCCTCTGGGGTAGTGGATAAGGTCGTACCTCTGATCTCGTAGGGATGGCCGTTTATCTGTATGGTGTTGCCAACCACTATAACCTGCGGCGCCTCAGTATAAGCAGGCCTATCTATAGGGAAATACCTGGGGTCAATAGCATTGCTGTATTCTGCACTCGGAACTTTTCCTTCAGGATAGATAAGTTCAGTATAGTAGGCGCCCTTGGCTATTACCGGTTGTTCATGCGAATTCTCCTCAAAGAAAAGATGCACTGGGTCTTCTGAGTAAATCTCACCACCGTTATAAGTATAAATAGTCCTATCATAAAGCTGCAGGTAGTTTCTATCTATCACACCCAATAAATCTGCCAGCCTATCGTTAAAATCATCAGGCCTATCATCTAACTGCACTCCCCAGCCTCCTAATAAGCCGCTTACTTCGCTTAAGTCAACGTTTCTCACAAAAACATCTCTTATAACCAAGATGCCGCTATCCTTAAGGTAGATGAGCACTTCTTCTGCGCGCTGGGTAGCGCCCTGGCCGGTCATCCTGTTTACCACCACGATATCCTCCTGGCTAATCACCTCATAAGGATGAGTTGGGTCAGTGGGATTATCTATATGTTCGGGGTTATCAATAATGAATAAAACAGGATAATCAAACCTTCCATAATAATACTCTGAGGACCTTGAGCTATTTCTGTAGTTTATAACGTCATAGCCAACTACCTGCTCAATCCCTGGATAGGCAGCGCGTAAGGCCTCTAACTCAACCGGAAGAAGACCGGGGATATTATCTATATCTATGAATCCGCTACGATGGCGCTCTTCCTGTAATGTGCCGACTGTAAGGGTTGCTCCGGTAATAGTAGCCTGTCTATGATCCTGGATTAACCTGGTCAATCCCTGCTCCATAGCGATATAATTAAACGGCTCTGTAGTAAAAAACTCAGAAAGAGGCATATCAAAGATATACTTTTCTAACACTGAGCCTTGCTGTCCCCAGGTGGTTATGGTTAATTCTACGCTCCCCTCCTCCGTCATCTTAGTAAAATCTATGCCTGCAGAAACCACGCCTACTTCATTAAATTGCGGCAGATTGTAGAAATAAACCCTGATTACGTTATTAACGGTTGTCCCGTCTATTACCAAGGTTACCCCTTCTTCTTCTCCAGTCAGGTCAACCACATACAGGGGCTGGTTATCGTAGGTAGAAGGTACATACACTACATGCTCGGTAGGATTCCCCTCTACAAAGTATTGGTCTCTCTCAACTAGCCTGCCTAAGATATCCCTGACATCCCAGGCGATAAAATCACCTCTTCCGTTTCTGGCTTCCTGAAAGATGTTGCCCAGATTATCAACCTTGGTAGCCTGGATGCGACTGTCTAATATCCAGGTGCTAGTTGCGCTATCGTAAACATAGATCTCTCTCATGCTCTCTATCTTGATCCTTCTGTTCTCCTGAGTGGCATATTCAGAGCCTAGGGCTACCCAGCCGCTATCCTGCGGCAAGTCCACAACCATCTGCTGCATTACTGTATAGCTGATATATTCGAATGCTGCGTTATTATAAAGCCTGATAAATTCCTCTCTTAATTCCCTGTAGTTTCTTTGAGAAGCGATATCAAAATCAGGCAGGGCGATATTCAAGCGCTCTACTTCGTCTCCGTGCAGATTATAGTTGACCAGGTATGCCTGCGGGACTCCAGAGGTAAAGTCTAAAATAACTACGCCATTTACCTTTTCAGAAAGTCCTACCTGCGAGGAGAGATTAGCGTAAGGAGTACTAAAGGCTATATCGTAATAATATACTTTACTGACATGCTGGAGAGTGGTCCCTAAGTTCCAAAGCGTACTATCGTCTAGGCCTAAAGGAATGGTTACTCCGCTTGCCTGGGATAAATCAATCATATACCTGGGCATATTATCGTATTCTGAAGGAGTATAAAGGAAGAGTTCTCTAGGCTTTCCGTCAATAAACTCCTGGTAGCTCTCCAGTAATTTGCCGCGGCTGTTCCGGACATTCCAGAAGGTGCGGTTGTCAGTGGTAGTTACTACCTGGAAGACATACCCCTGCCTGTTCACGCCTTCGGTAGTAGCGCTGCTGTCCAGTTCCCACTGGCCATTTGAAATATTAAACCGGTAGTTCTCTCTGGCAGTCTCAAGCCTGATAGAGGCTAGGCGGGCAGGATATACAGAATTAATATCTACGAAGTTTAAGATCTCCAGCTCGGCGATGCCGCTTGCCTGTGAAATATTAGAAGCCCGGAGAAGAGGAATACGTATATCCTGGGTACCGATAACAGTATAATAAGAATACTCGAATCCTGCGTTATTATAGAGATTAACGAACCTAGAGCGCAGGCTTGAGTAGTATTCGTTTCTTCCTACTTCTAGTGAAGGAACGGATAAAGTCAGCTTGTCAACCTCATAGCCTCTTATATCATGGTCAATCAAATAGGCCTGAGGTATCTCTGAGGTAAAGTCTAAGATTACTACCTGGCTTAAACGGCTGGGCCTGCCCACAGAAGAAGAAAGCCCATCATAAGGAGTCTGAAAAGGTATATCATAATAATAGACCCTGGTTATATTATCCAGGCTTGTGCTAAGGTTCCATAAAGAAGACTCTTCTCCTGTAGTATGTAAGGTAATCCCTCCGGAAGTAGTCAGGTCTACCACATATCTGGGGGTATTATCATAGCGGGAAGGCGTAAATAAGACTAATTCCTGCGGGAGCTCTCCGGCGAACCTCTGGTATCTTTCAATAAGCCTGCCATCTCTATTGCGCACTTCCCATCTGGTCTCTCCCTGGCCGTCAGTAATAACCTGGAAGATATCTCCATCGCGGTTTATACCGGTAGTATTGGTGGTCCCGGATAATTCCCATTCCTGGGTAAACGCATTAAAGGTAAAGCTCTGGCGCAGGGCCTCTATATTGACTGTCTTGTAGCCCCTCTGATAATCACTATCCACGGATACAAACCCTAAGGCCTCCAGTAAAGGTACGCCGTTTGCCTGAGTGATATTAGAAGTGCTGGTTGCCGGCAACCTCACAGTCCTGCGCTCCATCAAAGTAAACTCTACATTTACAAACTCTTCGCTATTGTAGAGTTCAATAAATCTGCTCCTTACTTCATCCAGGGTAATCGGCTCTGTTGGGCTTAAGCGTAAAGAAGGTAAGGCGATAGTTAGGCGGGCTACTTCATTTCCGCGCCTGTCATATTGCGAAAGATAGGCCAAGGGGACTGCTCCACTAAAGTCTAATTCTATGGCTGACTGCGTCTCGGCCGGTAAGGTTACAGAAGAAGGCACGCTTCTATAGGGAGTAGTAAAATCTATATCGCGTAAGTAAATCCTGGAGACATGGGCGACTGTCCTTCCGTTATAATTTAAAGTAATATAGTTGGTGGCATCCAGGTCTGTGGTGTATAAGGGTAGTTTCGTAACATACGGCCTCCAGACCCAAGCTAATACTATAGCCGGCTCGTATACAGATAGCTCTCCTTGATCATGCCAGACCCAAGCCATGCCCCAGACGGTAGAAAAGGCCCAATATCCCTCTTCTCTTTCCATATAGGTAAGGATAACATCCCGCAAGCCCGCAGTCAGGAAATTGTGCCCTCTAAAATGCAAGTCATTTTCTAAATTGGCTACAAACCTATCCAGATTTACATCTGCGCCAGCACCAGTCCAGTAAGGAACCGCGGAATTCATGGCAACTTTTATTGCTCTAGAATTGGTATTCTTAAAGGCCTGGATAATATCTTCTTCAAAAGTAACGCCTACTCCGCCCTCAGTCTCAATCTCAAGCTGCCGCACAAAAGTCCTGGACCAGCTGAATTGGTTTAAGAAAGGATCGGTTACCGTGCCATTTGTCCTCCACTGCGTAAGTATGGCATCGGCATTACCCGGCATACCATTATTTCTCCACTCTGAAACGAATCTGTGCGCCATAACATCCACCACGAATTCAGCAGGAGTCCCTGATTCTGGTATAGGAAGATCTAGCGGAGCTAGTTCATCCTGGGTTAGATAATGATACCTAGTCTCTTGGCGCGGATCTCCTGTGTCCCGGGGAGCTTGAGCCAGCGAGAAAGGAACAATCACCCTCTGGCCGGACTGAACGCTTCTTGTGCCTACGATCTGGCTATTAATTGTGCGCAGTGTCCCGCCGAGAGCGTAGTTACCTAAATAGGTAGAGGCTATCCCACCCCAGCTATCTCCCGGCTGAACAACATAAACCCTGGCGTCTTCTGTAGCAGCCAAGATACCTTCGGCAAAGTAGGAGGCGCTATCCTCTAATACCAGGTTATAGACCTTGGCTGCGCTGGCATTAGGAACAATGGAAGTAATAGCTACTGCAGAACCATCTAAGGCGTATAAGCTATAGGTATTATCCAAGGAAGAAATCGGGAACCATCCCCAATTGCTTTCTCCGGCTCCCCTGGCTAATACCAAATGGTCGCTGGTGACACTTAAAACCAGGCCATTAGCAAGATTAATAACATAGTAGCTATCTGCCTGGTATTCATTAAGCTGCAGCACGCGGTGGGCTATTCCGTCATTACCTAAGATCATATCTCCTGGCCTGATATCCCTCATTGCCTTAGTTGAGCCATCTGCCAGAGTAATCTGGGTATCTCCCAGGAAACAGCGATAGGGAGAGCCGTAGACAAAACTCGTTGCCCCGGGCATAGTATAAGAAGCAGTCGGCATTAGCGGATCTAAGGCCTCAGGAGGCAGGTTAGCCTGCGGATCAGCTGAAGCAGCTTCAGAAACAGCTACAGGATCTCCGCTTGCCTCAGCCACATAAGCCCTCAAGTAAGGCGCAAGATAAGAGGCTAGCTGCGGGTCAACGCTTCCATCGCGTATCCCGGTAATAATGGAATTGATATCGCTTATTAATTCTTGATCTCCCAGCTGCTGGGCCCTATAACCAAGATAGGTATATTCTCTAAAGGCGGATTCTCTGTTCCAATAAGTATTGACGTAGCTTGAATCAATCCCTAGGTGAGTATAAACATAGTTAACCGGCTGGCCAAATACGCCGTTAATAAAGGTGCTACCCATCCCTAAGATATCTTTTTCAAAGACCTGCATAACAGTATTGAGTGGCTCAAAGATAATTTTATCTAATAAAGGCACATTCAGGTTTGCCAGGCTCTGCGAATAATTCAATACGGAAGAGATTTCAGAACTGACTAATGTCATACTTACAAAGGAGGTAATGGCATTATTACCAAAGGCAGCGAAGATTGGCTTTCCGGTTAATAAATAAAGCGGGTAATTAAAGATGCCCAGGAATGCAGTAACGGTCCCCAAGAGCCATCTGGTTACTACCGGCATCTTAGGATTATTTTTTGCGATAATCTTACTATTAGTAGGTATATTAAGCATAGTCACGGTAAAGATCAATTTCAATAATGCCGCCAAGGTAGAATCAATCTGCAGGGTATCAAAAAGCGGAGTAAGCAACTGTAATGGCCCGACTAAGATGCTGGTTAATTCTGCTCCGGGGAAGAGATAGGCAATTAAAGGAGCGCCGATAAGCTGGCCGATAAGCACAAATACCAGCCTCTTACGGAAGAAGTTGAATATACCGGTCTCAATCGGGAACCTAAGGCTAAAGCGGGTAGTCCAAAGCTTGAACCCTGAAAGCTTCACCCTTTCGCTTGAGTTGGTTATCTCTTCGATATTATTCTGATAGAACTCGGCAAACTTAAGCTGCTCTCCGATATAAGAGGCGTAGAAATCCACGGTTATCATAGCAAGTAACGGGGTGAGCGCGCCCAAGCATATACCATAGAACCATCCTAAGGGAGTAAGGAGTCCTACTGTCAGGCCCAGGGCCACAAAGATACCGGTCCAGAGAGGATGTTTCTTAAACCACTCCAGAGTATATTTACCATACATGCTGAAAGCCCCTTCTTGGCTATCATTCTTTTCTTCCTGGAAACTCTTAACCAGGGCGCCCAAAACATCGCCGTTCAAAGACCATACTTCTCTCCCTGCTGAGTAGCGGTGGTTTAAATTACCTTCTTTGATAAGGTATTTGGCTGCCAGGAAGAATTTAACTGTGACCCAGAAGAATGCGGCAAGGATAAGGAGATAAAGAAGCGTCTGGAAAATAGCCGGGATAGCCAGGGCGCTGATTAGAACTGAGGCATAGCCGACTATTGCAATAGCGCCTGCGAATAAAGCAAAGATGCCGTATGATTTTAGGATATCCGGGAATGCCTTTCTGATATCAAAGCCCTGGGCAATCTCCCTGAACTGCTCATTCAACCCGCCTTTTTTATAAACGGTTATCTGCCTGTTCAGGAATGCGGCATCGTTTTCTAACTGTTCTCTTGCGGCTTCGGTTTTAGGGAAGAGGTTTTCCGCGCTAGCTACAGAAGCAGATATGCTCCCTCCTGCCAATGCAGCGCATACGGATAAGAAAAATGCCGCTACAGGCTTCAGGATGTTTGAGTGATGGAACTCTTCCTGCGCAAACTCACTGCTGCGCATTACAAACTTTATTGATCTGGTATTACGGATAGGATAGAAGAGACCTAAAACATGCCTTACAACAGCTAAGCCCTTGATCCCGCCTTCCCTGGCTAATTCTGCGCGGGCTAACCGGTAAGACAGCTCGAATGACCTAAAGAATGCTTTGGCAGCGCTCAGCTGGAGTAATACCAGCGCTGATAGGGCAGCATTGAGCTGTTTGATTGCAGAGAAGTTAGAGTATTTACTGTTGAGGCAAGGGTGCCAGGGGTCATCCCTGAGGTGAGGGACTGGCGACCCTTGCGCACAACATTAGGCGCTTCCTCACCTGCCACGGTAGTGGAATGCGCCTTGATATTATTAACTTTTATGGGATTATCTTTATGATTGCCTTTATTGGTAGCTTCCCAGATTTCATGGGCAGTGAGTACTGCATCCTGGGATTTATCCTGAGGAAGGATGATGTAGAGGGTCTGTGTCTTTTCATCAAAGTATGCGGCAGCGTCAAATTTCCAGGATGGAGGAGCACGTAAGAATACGGTGTTTTCAGGTAATGTAGGTATAGCAAGGCCCCGCTGCTTAAATATAGCCTTAGCTGCGGTAAGGATAACCCTTCTTTCTTTTCCGCCTATGACAGCAGAGCGCTCGATAACCTTGGAGAGTTTGATCAAGAATCTCAGAACAGGTGTGGGTATGCCACGGGAAGAGGCATCGCTGTGGCTGTTACCGGACCTATTTAAATAACTAAGATACTCGGTCAAATCATAGTTAATTTCAAAATCAGTGCCAATACGGCTGCCATCAGTCAGGAGAATAGCCCTTGCTTCTACAGCCATCCCATCCTTGACCATATTATTAATCCCTGCACCAGAACCACCGTAAGTTCCTTCCGGCTTCTGCCTTCCTTTAATCTTCGGCTGCAGGGCCTTGTCTTCAATGTTAAGCCTTGCTACCCAAGCTGCCTCATCTATGACATGTATAACTATCTTTACTCCGTCTTTAGTAGTATTCTTAATCTCCCAGGCTATAATAATTACCCTACCCTCTTCATGCATATTCCCCCAGGCATCAGCATTAGCTATTGCCTCGCGCAAAGCAGAAGCTAAGCGACACTCTACGCTGGCTAAATGGCTCCAATCAACTAAGATGCCGCTGTCATGTAATCTCCTGGAGATAACCTTAACAATAGCATCGGAGACCGGCTCATATATCTTGACGTAATAAGGGCTGGTAAGCCATGCCTCTATCCATTTCTTCCAATTGGGTATAATGATGCCGCCAAAATTAACCCCTGTTGCTTTTCTCTCTGTATAATGCTCCAGATCCTGCTTGGACCTAATAACCCTCAGCTTGAAATCAAGAGCCTGCGTAGCCCAAGAAATAAGCTTAACGCTAGCTGCCGCAGCTGCTTCTTCTTCATCTAACTGTTCTGTCGTAAGCGCGCCGTAGCTATCCGGATACTGCGCATATTCTTCGTTAATAGCTGTTGCAAATGCTCCCGCTAGATTCAATCCTTGCGCGACTACTAACTCTCCATTCTCAATAACTACATCACTTGTTGTATAATAGGCCCTAGCCTTGCCTGTGCTTGCTACAAATATATTCTCTCCCGTCATAAGAGCCCTAATAAGTTCGTTAATTTTCTCCGCTCTTCGCTCGAGTTCTCTCTGCACAACCTCCCACATCTCTAACTCTGATGGGGGAACTCCTGCTATCTGATAATAAGTAATCTGCCTCCTCAAAGCTAAGAGATCTGTATAATTGGTTCCAATTAAAACGCTAAGACGTTCTGTGCTATTACATAACGCTGGATAATTCTTAAGCAGATGAGCAATCTCATCTAGCTCGAGTAATTCATGGATAATAGTAATCTGCGCCAATAATTCGCTATTGATGGCGGGATCGGCTACCGCGGGATTAATCTCTATGACAGCAAAGGTAATATTCCCCTCTACGTCGTACTTAAACCCGGTGATTTGGCCTTCTCTCGGAGTAACCCCATCCTTATCCTTTAATACCGTAGTGACTTTAATCTTGACCCCGTATTTTACCGCTATATCCTTTAATTCAGGGAATTGCCTGTATAGTTTCTCAACGACTTGAGCTATATCTACCGGCACATCCAGTGCATCTGTGAGAGGGATCATCCCTACTATCCCTGCCATCGCCACCGTACCTACGCCAAGGCCTGAGCTCTGGTGGAGCAAGCCCTCAATAATAGAGGGCAGGTTGATCTGAAGTTCAAAAGCGCCCAGCACAAGTAGGACTAAGTAGATGACTGGGATAATTATGGAAGCTATAAAGGCAACTTTTTCTGCAAAGCCTGCATCATGTCCGCGATAACCTGTAGCAGAAGCATGTAATACGCTGCGCATTAAAATTCCATACGCTGCTAAGCCAAGCATGACCAGTGCAGTTATAGGTGAGCTTAAGATCGCCTGTATCTGTGGCCAGTAGAACATCACAGCCACCACTCCTGCGAAGAGCGCGGCTAAGAATAGTGCGTATTCCACCAGGCCCTGGCCTGCCTGACGGCTGTTGCCAAGCTTCTTAGTATAACGCCTCTCCAGTGAATCCAGATTGTCTCCGAACGGCCTCCTGCCTACGGTCTGGGCATCGCAGAGGCTTAACTCGCCATCCGGGCCTACGATGATATTGGCAGGGTCCCAGTCTCCGTAGATGATGCCGAACCTATCCATCTTACTTCTTAAGCGAGCGAATGTACCCTCGGCTAACATCCCAGGGGTAGCCTTTTCTAAAGTAACTCCTTCCAGCTTAGTCATGATAAAGCTATATTCATCGACCTGGCGCACAAATTCTGGGAAGACCCCTGTGCCGCTATATCTCTTCAGGGCTTCTATCTCACGGCTCATCAATTCCGGCTCAGAGGTATAATATTTCTTCAATACCGTACCATCCCCCAGGTCAATGATCTGGCTATGGCATCCCCTGCCGATAACCATTACCCCGAAAGGAAAGAAACCGGCGAGCATAATATGCTGCGGGTCATTAGTTATAGATATGGCTAGGGCTACAACGAGCGCCAGACCTACTAAG
>JBAXNZ010000010.1:0-13193 GCA_037133515.1 bacterium | reverse complement strand
GGGTGGATTGCACTAATACAGACGCCTTTTTTAACTTACGAATGGCACCTAGCGGTATAGACTTAAGGTTATCTATTACTATGGCCTTATTTTTAAGCTGCCCGATGATCCCGTGCACCTCATCGTGTTGCCTATCCCCGATAATTATTATTTTGTATCCTTTTGCCTCCATGTTATGAGCGATTCTGTGGATTTCTTTTACCATAGGGCAGGTTGCGTCTATAACTTGATATCCGAGCCGGTGCGCTTTATTGATAGTGCTGTTGCTTGCGCCGTGCGCACGTATAAGCAGTATCCTGTTTTTACCTTTGCTAAGCCGTTCCACTTTCTTTATGCCCCTTTTTTCTATATCACTGACCACATCTTCGTTGTGTACAATATCTCCCAGCATATAAACTTTTGTGTAGGATTTAGCCGTATCCGATGCTATGCTAAGCGCCCTTTTTACCCCAAAACAAAAACCAGCTGATTTGGCTACGTTTATTTTCATATTCAGGCCTTGGCTATATTTTTTAATATGATATACGCTTTCCTGGGGCCAGAGATATAGGCTCTATGGGAAAAGACGTCAAGCCCGCAGCGCTCTATTGCATCCAGGATCACGGAATACATCTGGTGCATGGAGAGTGTTACAAAGCGCATCCTCCAGCTGTTGATGAGTTTTATTCCTTCCTGGGAGCTGGCATAGTAGCTGCGTGCCCTTTTTATCTGAAATTCCATCAGGCGCTTGAAATTATCATCTGTTTTGCCTTGCGCTATATCTTCTTCACTAACGCTGAAACTGTCCATCTCATCCTGAGGCAGATAGATCCTTCCTTTATTCCAGTCTTCTTTTATATCCCGCAATATATTGGTAAGCTGCATGGCAGTGCCTAAATCTATGGCGTATTTTTCTGCCTCTGGATTATCGCACTCAAATACCTTAAGCATAATCAGGCCGATAATACCGGCTACCTTATAACAATAAGAGTAAAGTGCCTGAAAATCCCGGTAGCGGTTTTTAGTCAGGTCCATCTGCATGCCTTCCAGCAGCTCTTTAAAATAATGCTCGGGTATATTGAACTTATTTACAGTCTCTCTAAAAGCCAGGAGCGTATCCTCATTTAGGGAGGAGCCGTTATAAACCGCTTCTATATCACGCTTTATTTTATCCAGGCGTATTTGTTTCTCGGCAAAGCGCATGTTGTCAACCGCCTCATCGCTATCCCGGCAGACAACATATATAGCGCAGGTAGCATCCTGTTTTTGCCTGGTTAAGAAACGTGAGGCAAGATAGAATATCTTGGCGTGCCTACGGGTAATATCGCGCGCCTTGGCAAAACCCAAAAGATTATCCATACCTTTATTTTACCTCTAAGGCTGGCTAAATCCAAGCCAAACTTTATATTTGAAAGTCATCTCAAGATAATGTAAAATATAAACTATGTCCGAATATATGTTTGTGCTAATACTGGCATTTACCGTACCTTTCTTTTTAAGTTTTTTCCCTCCCCTTAAATTCTACCGTAACTTTTGCGCATATCTTTTAGCCAATCTACTGATATTACTTATCTTTGGTAGCTGGGATGTTTTCGCTACCTATCGCGGGCACTGGTCTTTTAGCCCTGGTGGGGTATATCCTTTGAGGATCATAAATCTTCCCCTGGAAGAGGCTTTATTCTTTATAGCCATCCCATTTTGCTGTATATTCACCTGGGAGGCGCTTTTGTATTTGAAGAAAGGGCCCAAATGAAGGAATACACTTTTATTGCCGTAGCCTCTGTTTTTCTTACCCTTTTTCTTTATAGAAAAAGCAGGCTAAATCTATTTAAAAGGAAAGAATATTATCTATTCCTTCTGGTTATACTTTTTTTTAAGCTCCTGGTTAACGGATACCTGACAGGAGAAGGGATTGTCAGGTATAATCCGCGCTTTTTCCTGGGGATGCGCATAGGCAGTATCCCCTTAGAGGATTTTCTATTTGGCTTTAGCATGGTAACCCAGACTATAATTTTCTGGGAATGCTTTAAAAAGGAAAGATCATGAGTAGATTAATTGGGTTATGTTTGCTGCTATCTCTGTTTCTTTTGTCTGAGGTCTGTTACGGCCTAGAGTGGAAAAAGCTGCACGAGCAGGCGGATAAGACAACCCTTTCTGGCGCGCTTGATTCCTTAAAGCAAAAACCAGACTCTATGGAGGAATTATATATCTTAGGACTTGCGTATCTTAATATACACAAAGACCAAGAGGCAGGAGAGGTTTTTAGTAGAATTTTAAGACTCTACCCTCAAACGATAGAGGCGCGCTGGGGGCTGGCAGAGGTCCAGCGTAGGCAACATAACTTAGACAAAAGCGAAGCGCTTTTATCAGAGATTATTGAAGCTAACCCTGATTTTTCTCCTGCCTATATAAGCCTGGCTTATCTAAAATATATGCGGATGGATTTTAAAGAATCTATTGCCCTGGCGTATAAAGTTATAAAGCAAGGTAAATCCAGCGTAGACTTGAGTAATTATACGCGGGCTTATCTGTTGGTAGGCGGCGGCAGGGGGATGCTGGCGCATTACGGAGGACCGATATCCAAGATCGCCAACGGAACGGCAGTCCTGCCTAATTTAAAGAAGGCAGAGGTTTTGCAGCCTGACTCGCCCGGCGTCTTGTTCGGCTTGGGGAGTTTTTATTTTCTTGCCCCTGGTCTGGCCGGCGGCGATAAAGAAAAGGCCTTTGGATATTTAGAGAAAGCCCTCCAACAAGACCCTCTTTTTGCCGATGCCTATGTGCGCCTGGCGCAATTCTACAAGTATAAAGGCGATAATGATAAATACAAGGCCTACCTGGATAAGGCGGCCCGGATTGATCCGCAAAACGGTCTTCTACTGGATGCTTTAAATAATAAATGCAGGTTTGTTTGTATCAGCGATAATTAACGTCGGCTAAAAGGCAAGGATCTGGGTGCAGTATTTATTTAAAAGCTTTCGGTATTTTGGTTTTATGCCGCTTGCGCTATTGTAGACCTGCGCTTCTTCAGTAAGTATTTTTATCTCTCTTTTAGTAGAATCCAGGGCTCCTGAATCGGTTATAATCTTACGCATCGCCAGAAAATCCGCTTTATTTATCAATTTTTTTGCAAAGATCCTTTTTATAATTGACCTTTCTTTTGCTGAAGAATTCTGCCAGGCATACCAGACCAATAGGGTTTTTTTGCCCTCCTGTAAATCAGTGAGCGAGGGTTTGCCGGTCTTTTTCTCTGTATCAAACATGGAGATTATATCGTCTTTTATCTGAAAGGCCCTGCCTAGAGATACTCCGTATCGGAATATTTTATCTACCTGCTCTTGTTTTGCCCCTGCCAATATCGAGCCTATTGCAAGAGGTGAGGCAAAGGAGTAGTAAGCGGTTTTAAAGTCATATACCTGGTAGATCTCCTCCTTTTTTATACGGCCTAGCTCTTTAGCGCCGCAGAGGAGCTCTATAAATTCTCCTGTGCCGGTATACATGGCAGCCTCGACAAATTTCTTTAATGCCTTTTCTTTGCGGCAGGGGTCTTCCTTTATAGAAAGGAAGGCGTTTATGGCTATGGCGTATACCACATCCCCCAGCACTATTGCCAGGTCTTCTCCGCTAAACTTCAGATGCGAAGAACCTTTCAAATAATTATTGAGTAGCGCGTGCATCGAAGGCTCCCCCCTTCTGGTGGCGGATTTATCTATGATATCGTCGTGAATAAGCATGAAGTCATGCAGTAGCTCCATGGAGAGGGCACTCCTGTATAGGCCGGAGGCAGGCCTTTTGGCGAATCCCAGGTAACCAATAATAAAGAGCAGGGGGCGGATCCTCTTTCCGTTACGTAAGACAAATTCCCTTATGCTCTTAATCAGAAGGGGGGATATTTTACCCAGGGAAAAGGTCTTATCCATGCTGCTGATAAGTTTACCTAACTCCTTCTCCAGGCGTTTTTTTATGGTACAGGCAAGCATAAGACACTTTCCTGTACCGCTGCGAAAACCACCTAGAGTCATTGCCGAAGGTTTTCTTGTTTTGTAAAGCATGTTTTTATGATAACATATAACTAGCTTTAAGACAAATATAATAAGCTTATGTCAGAAAGACCCCTGGCGGTTGGAGAGAATATTCTGTGCCGTCCTTTTTATCTGGTGAGGGCACTCAGGCTTCCTTTTGTAAGCGCAAGCCTTCTGCCTTTTCTCTTGGGGTCTCTTATAAATAAAAACGCCTTCCATTTTTCAGCCTTCTTTTTAGGTTTGGCCTCGGTAGTCTGTACCCACCTGGGGGCAAACTTATTAAATGACTATGCGGATTCAAGGTCAGGGGTAGACTGGCAGGACGGAAAATTCTACGGTTTTTTCGGCGGCTCAAAACTTATACAGCAGGGTGTTTTTACGGAGAGATTCTATTTGGGGCTGGGGGTTCTCTTCTTTGCGTTATCTGTTGCCTGTGTCATCGCTTTAAGTTTTTTACTAAGAGACCTAAGGGCGGCAGGTTTTTATAGTGTCATCATATTCTTAGGTATAACATATTCCCATAAACCCTTGCAGCTCTCATACCATTATTTAGGAGAGCTAGTAATATTTCTCCTTTTTGGCCCGGCGCTGGTTATGGGAGGATATTTTCTACAGACAGGGATCTTTCCTCATATAAAAAGCCTCTTGGTTTCGTTACCTATGGGGCTGTTAGTCTTCGGCATACTCTTTGCCAATGAAGTCCCGGATTATCCCCAAGACAAAAAATGCGCTAAGTTTAATTTAGTCTCTCTGCTTGGACCCGAGAGGGCATATCTGTTTTACCTTTTAATAAACGTTGCCGCTTTTTTTTCCATAGCCTTAAATATTAATCGGGGTTATTTCAGCCGTTGGGCTTATCTTTCTTTTTTGTTTATACCACTGGTCTTACGGGCAGGGTTTGTTTTAAAGGGTTCTCAGGAAAAAATAAGGCTGGTTGAATCTTCTAAAATAGCCATAGCTACGCATATCTTCGTAAGTATAGTACTGATAGTAGACCTTTTACTATGGAAAAGATATTGATTGTAGGGGCTGGCTTTGCCGGCCTTGCCGCTTCCAGGATATTAAGGCGCATAAAAAAAGAAGCGCAGCTAACAATAATTGATAAAAATAGCTATTCTAATTTCCTACCTCTGCTTCCTGACGTATTTGGCCGAAGGATTAACCCTAATTTTTTAGTTTGGCCCCTAGAGCGGTTAAATAAAATAGGGATTAATTTTATAAACGAAGAGGTAACTGCCTTAGATTTGGCGGGTAGAGAGGTTTCTACCCTCAATAGTAGGATAAGTTATGATTATCTGCTTCTGGCCTGTGGCTCTGAGACTAATTTCTATGGTAATGATATGGTAAGGCAGCGCGCGCTTAAGCTTGACGATGCTTTTGATGCGCGGTCAATAATTTCTAGCCTGGAAAACAAAGGCTTTGACTCTTGCCTTATTGCCGGAGGCGGGTATACCGGCATAGAGATATCCTGCGGACTAAGGAGATATTTCCAGCATAAAAAAATAGATAAAGAGATAATTATCGTGGAGCGCGCCCCGCAAATACTTGGCCCCCTGCCTTCATGGATGCGGGATTATGTATCAGATAACTTAAGCAGATTAAATATCCGGGTATTGACCGGGACTTTTATTGACGGCATAAAGGAAGACAATATCCGTTTATCTTCGGGAGAAATGCTAGAAAAATCACTGCTTATCTGGGCTGCGGGCGTCAGGACCCCGGGTTTTATCCAGAATTTAAATATAGAAAAAAACCCTCAAGGCAGGATTAAGGTGGATGAATACCTGCGCTTTGCTCAGGGTTGCTTCGCAGCCGGAGACGTAGCTAATTTTTCTTATAAAAATAATTTTTTAAGGATGGCAGTACAGTTTGCCATAACTGAAGGGGAATTGGCTGCAGATAATATAGTCAGGCAGATTAAGGGTTTGCCGCTTAAGAAATACAGGCCGCTGGATTTAGGATACGTCATACCTATGGCTAATAACCGTTCCTGCGGCAGGGTCATGGGCCTTAAGTTCAGGGGATGGCTTGCTACATTTCTGCATTATTCTATGTGCATTTACCGTTCCTTAGGCATTAAGAATAAATTTGGCTTATCAGCCGACTTGCTAAAAGGAGGTGGGTGATGTTAGATCTAGGCATCTTGATTCTTAGGCTTGGTTTAGGTATAATGTTTTTTGCTCATGGATTACAGATAGCTTTTGGCAAGCTTGGAGGCCCGGGGCCAGAAGGGTTCTCCAAGATGCTCTCTGGTCTGGGTTTCTCTCCGGCGATATTTTGGGCTTATCTGGCAGCCTATACTACGCTTATCGGAGGGTTATGCCTGTTCGCAGGTTTATTTACTAGGGTTGCTAGTTTTGCCTTGCTTATCTTTATTACAGTGGCGGCAGTTAAAGTGCATATAGCTAAGGGATTTTTTATCATGTCAGGCGGCTTTGAGTATAATTTTGTGATAGCCTGCGGGTGTCTGGCGCTTTTACTTTTAGGGGCAGGCAAATTCAGCATCTCGGATAAATTTTAGAGAGTGGGTAATAAAGTTACTTTAATCTTGGCTGTATTTATTGCACTTCTTTCCTTGCCGGTGCAGGCCCAGGAAGATAAAAAGGAAGAGGCCCTGCCTTCTGGTATGGAGAAGATGAAAATTGGCCGCGCAACCGAGCTGGTTGTGCCCGTAGGCACAAAGACATACAAGAAGGGCGATCTGGTGGTTTTAGAGAGTGCTGGCGAATATGTGGCCAGAAGATTTGTAGAGATGGAGGAGCGGCTGCTTAGGATCGAGGCGCAGGAGAAAGAACTTAAGGAGAAGATAGAGAAAATAGATGCAATGTTTATCCAGGTTCAACAGGAACTTTTGAATTCGGCAAAAGAACAGGAGGAATAGTGGGGGAGGTATATTTAACCAAGGCGGGCTATCAGAAGCTGACAGAAGAGCTGGAGCATCTTAAGACCACCAAGCGCCGGCAGCTGGCAAGGGCGGTGGGTGAGGCCAGGGCTCACGGCGATATCAGCGAGAACGCCGAATATGACGCTGCCAAAGATGCTCAGGGATTGAATGAGAAAAGAATATTCGAGCTTCAGGAGAAGCTTGCCAGCGCGCGCATCTTGGAAGACGATATGCCTAAAGATGAAGTGTTGGTAGGAGCGAAGGTCAAGCTTCTAGACCTGGATTCAGAGGAAGAGATAGAATATACCCTGGTTTCTGAATTAGAGGCAGATTACTCTCAAAATAAGATCTCGGTGACTTCTCCGGTAGGCCAAGGTTTGTTGAATCATAAGGAGAATGAAACTGTAGAAATCAAGATACCTGCCGGGATTATAAAGTATAAGATATTGAAGATATCAAGGGAATAGGGCTTATCCGTTGGAAAGCAGAGATTGTTCTACCTTCCGTGGCTGGCGGGGGACAATCAGTTATTTTGCTGCTTTCCGGCGGGTAGTAAGAAAGAGTTGATGTACCGCAAATACTCAGGGCAAGACAGAAGAAGGTACCAGCGACTGGAATTGAATATCATCCTTCTCTATCGCGTTAATGAGCCTATTATTGTGCGCATGCAAGTGGGAGATAAGGAGATTGAGGCGACCATGATCAATCTGAGCGAAGGCGGGATGGGTTTCTTGACCGATTATAATATACCCCTGGGAACCGAACTTTTCATAAAATTTACCCTTTCTAAAATGGATAAAGAAGGAAATGTCACCTTTCATGGCCCCATGCAGATTATAGCGGAGGTGCGTTCTAATATTGCGCAGGAGAAGAATGAATACCGCCTGGGGGTTTGTTTTACTAAGATAAAGATGCAGGATAAAGGCGGGATAACCGATTTTGTAAAAACAGCTCTGGGTCTTTAAGTATTAAGCTAGAGTAAGCTAAAGGCAAGGAGGAGGCGTTATGCGGTTAAGGTATATAGGCTGGCTGTGTTTGATTCTATTCTTTCTGACACCGGCGGCGTATGCCCAAATAGAATCCGAGTCCTATATAAGATACCTCCCGGGTCGTTCGGCAGAGACTATCTCCGGTAAAGTGGGTATTACCCAGGCAGAGAGCGAGTGCGCTTACGAGTATAAGGCCTTTGGCAAGCTGCCGGTAAAATTCTCGCTGGCTACGCAGTATATTGGGATTAAAAACACAACCGCTGTTGAGTTACCGGCGCGTTTAATCGGACTGACTACAGATGTAGAAACTACTCTCCCGTTTTTTAGATTTAATAAGACATATCTACGCTTAGGGGTAAGCCCTTCTTTCTATGCGGATGACTGGGATTTTCCCGCCTCCTCTTTTCGTATCCCGCTGCGCTCCTTTCTTATCTATCTTCCCAATCCCCGATGGACCTTTTTAGCCGGACTGGCAGTTTATCCGGATTTTGAAAGAAAGGTTTTACCGGTCCTAGGCTTTATCTATAAGCCCAATGATAGGCTCAGCTTTAATATCCTGCCTAAAAGACCCAATATAAGTTATGCCTTGGGTGATCGGGTTTCCATTTTTGCCGAAGGGGGAACAAGCATAAACAGCGAATTTGAGGTAGATCAGGGCAATCTAAAAAATACTGTATTGCTATATAAAGAGAACCGGCTAGGTTTAGGCGTAAAATTCACTCCCGGGCCTCATATAGAGAGCTTCCTTTCCTTAGGGGGAGTCTTTAACCGCACTATTAAATATAAGGATAGTCTGGGTAAGGTTAATATTAAAGATGGAATGTATGCCGAATTCAGGATAGGGATTAAGCTCTAAGATTCCTCTTGCCCTGGCAACGATTTTATGATAATTTATGAACATCTTTCTTAAGGAGGAGGTATCATGCGCGAGCATTTGGGATTTTTAAAGATATCCAGCTTAGTGGTCAAGATTGCAGCCTGGGTCTTTTTGTCCCTTGGCCTTATAGGAGGAGTTTCAGTGATGCTGGGCCTGGTTCCGGGAAACCCCCGCTGGATGGGCGCTATTGTGCTGGCGATGTATGTCTTCTTTTTCTTTTTCTTTTATTTTATCGCTAAGATCGCCGACCTGCTTATCAAGATTATCAACGAGATAAAAAAGGAATAGCTAGAGGGTTCCCAAAAGATATGGAAAAGGCACATAAGAAATATTCCCAGATTATTTTAATCGCCCTTTTGGCAGGAGTGACTTGCTTTAGCCTCTTTAAATATTTCTATACCTTAAAAGAGAAATATGAACTTTACAATACCCTAAACCAGATAAAAGGGCAGGTAGCGGACTTAGAAGCCCAGAAGCAGGAGATTTTACAGGGGATAGAGAAGGAAAAGCAGTTAAATCTGCAGATAACCCAGGAGAACACAGGCCTTAAGGAGAACATAGGGGCTGCCGAGGAGAAGATTGCTCAGCTTAGTACGGATATTGCCTATGCCAAGAAGATTTTTGAAGACTTTAAATCAGAGGTCTCTGTCTTGAAGGCGGAGAATATGGCGGTAAGAGAGGAGAATGTCAACCTGACCTCTAAATTAAGCCAAGTTTCGCAGGAGAAGGATACGCTCACCATGCGACTGAGTTCCATTGCGGAATTAAAGAAGGCAATCCGGGAACTAAAGAAGCAGATGCGCAGGGTCAGTTCAGAGATAAGCTATAAAGAGACGGTTCGAGAAAAGATCCTTGAGGGTAATCGCGGTTTTCTACTTAAGAACGGCAAGCCTACCTATCCTACTAAGGTCAAGATAGAAGTAAAATCTCTCCCCGCAAAAGAATAATGGATAATATATTAATCGATATAATCAAAAACAAGATCTTCATGACTACGCTCTCTGCTTGGGTAATCGCCCAGAGCATTAAGGTCAGCATCGGAGCTATAAACCAGAAGAGGTTTGATTTTCGCTGGTTTGTGGGTACCGGCGGGATGCCTTCGAGCCACGCTGCCGGGGCTTCCTGCCTTGCTACTGCGATAGGATTAGATTACGGCTTCAACACTGTTTATTTTGCCCTGGCTGCTGCCTTTGCCATTGTAGTTATGTTTGATGCGCAGGGCGTGCGGCGCTCTAGCGGCCGGCAGGCCAGGATCCTAAATAAGATAATGGACGATATCTACTGGAAGGGGAAGATGCACGAGGGTAGGCTGCGCGAGCTTATCGGTCATACCCCTATTGAGGTAATAGTAGGTTTTTTATTAGGCATAACCATCGCTTTAATAGCAGGATAAAGAGGGGGAAGAGTGGAAAAGAGATTAATAGTTATCATTGCCGTAATTATTTCAATGCTGCTGGTTACTTTTTATGCATTCAATGCCAATAAAATAAAGCTGCCTATGCAGTTAAAATCAACTGAGCGAGCTTCCGTATCTACGCTTATAGCCAAGGCCATTGAACTTGAGGCAGGCGGTAACCTGCTTGAGGTAAAGGCTATTTATCAAAAGCTTATCAACGATTTTCCTGGCTCTAAGGATGTGATGAGCTGGCAGAAGAAGGCAGAAGAGGTAAATATAAAGATACTCTTTTCTTCCGTAGTCACGGCCAAATGTAGCGTCTATACTATTAAGCCCGGAGATAGCCTGGCCAAGATAGCCAGGGAGTTTAAAACTACCCCGGAGTTAATCATGAAAAGCAATAATATCTCCGGAGACAAAATATTTGTAGGAAGAAAAATAAGGGTCTACAACGCCCCTTTTAATATACTGGTAGATAAATCGCAGAACATCCTTATTTTAAAGAGCGATGAAGAGATTATCAAGAGCTATATCGTCTCAACCGGTACCAATAACTGTACGCCCACAGGTACCTTTAAGATCGTAAACAAGCTTCCCAATCCTACCTGGTTTAAGGCAGGGGCTGTGGTTGCTCCTGGGAGTCCCCAGAATATCCTGGGCTCGCGCTGGCTGGGCTTGAATCTCCCTGGCTACGGTATCCACGGGACTACCGAGCCGCAAAGTTTAGGCAAACAGGTTACTCAAGGTTGCGTGCGCATGGCAAACCCGGAAGTCGAAGAGTTGTATGCTATAGTCCCGGAGGGCACAGAGGTACTCATTATAGACTAGGTATACACAGTAGGCCTCATAAAAAAGATGAACGGACTAAATTTTGAAAAACCGGTTACGGAGTTAGAGAGGAAGATTCAGGAGTTAAAGTCATTTATCTCCGAGAAAAAGATTGATCTTTCCTCTGAGGTAAGACACCTCGAAGAGAAGCTTGAGCATCTAAAGAAAGACACCTACGGTAATTTGACTGCTTGGCAGAGGGTGCAGATTGCCCGCCACCCTAAGAGGCCATACACCCTTGATTACGCCAGCACGATCATGAAAGATTTTCTGGAGTTGCATGGAGATAGAAGCTTTGCTGACGATAAGGCCCTGATTGCAGGTTTTGCAAAGATTGATAACCAGAAGGTTATGGTGATCGGGCACCAGAAGGGAAGGGATACCAAAGAAAACCTGAAACGCAACTTTGGCTGTGCGCATCCAGAGGGTTACCGCAAGGCCTTGCGTTTTATGCAACTGGCTGAGAAATTTAATCTGCCTTTGGTGATATTTATCGATACGCCTGGGGCTTATCCGGGGGTAGGCGCAGAGGAGCGCGGCCAGGCTCAGGCCATCGCCCTTAATTTAAGGGAGATGATTAGTATCGCAGTCCCAATCGTAGCCATAGTGATAGGCGAAGGAGGGTCAGGCGGAGCCCTGGGGATAGGCGTGGCTGATAGGGTTTGTGTTTTAGAGAATGCGTATTACTCTGTTATTTCTCCGGAAGGCTGCGCCGCAATATTATGGAAAGACGGTTCTCGCGCTCCGGATGCTGCGGAAGTATTGAAATTGACAGCGCAAGACCTGTTAAGGATGGGCATAATTGATGAGGTAATCCCCGAGCCATTGGGCGGGGCGCATCATGACCCGCAACAGATGGCGATAACCCTTAAAACCGCAATACAAAAACATCTCAAGGACCTAAGGGCGCTTAAAAAAGAAGAGCTCCTTGAATTAAGATATAAAAAGTTTAGAAGCATGGGCGTGGTGCAGGAATGATCGGGCATGAGCTGATACTCTTGGGTTTGTTAAAGGAGAGCCCCAAACACGGCTATGAGATAAAAAAGAAGATCAAGAATATACTCGCCTTGTTTGCGGGGATAGATTTAAAATCCATATATTACCCTTTAAGAGTATTAGAAAAAAAGGGGATGGTAGAAAAACACGTAAGTAAAGAAGGTAGGCGGCCCAAGCGCTTTGTCTATACTCTTACCACCAAAGGTCAAAACCGTTTTCAGGAACTCCTCAGTAAAAGCTTCCTTAATTTTAACCGTCCGCAGTTTAGCCTGGATTTAAGCCTCTATTTCCTCGATGATATAGAAAGCGCGATTGCAAAACGCAGGTTGCGCGCGCGCACCCAGGTCCTAAAAACTCTCTGTGCTACACTTGCCAAGACTATAAGCTCGTTAAGATTAAAAAAGTCTTCTTCTTTGGTACGTATCCTGGAGCATGACCTGCAGATGATAGAGGCAGAATCCAAGTTTCTCTCCTCCCTGATCAAAACCCTTTAACCTTAGGGACGGTTCTGAACCCAAAGCAAAACTGTCCCCTAAAAAGGGGACAGTTTTAGTTCAACTTCAGAACCGTCCCTGACTAAAATAGGCTTGACATTTACTTTTACGCAGGTTATACTTAAGTATATTAATAATTAAGTATATTAAATATTAAGGAGATTAACAAATGTCTCTATCTTTGCCTGAATTTGCAGACAGGTTAAATAAAATAATGCCGGTAATCGGCAGAGAGTTTTTTAGGCGCAACGCTAACGAACTCTCTCAAGGAAAAATTACGCTACCCCAGCTTCTGATAGTGGATTTCTTAAACGAAAACGGCCCCTCTCGTATGACTGACCTGGCGTATTTCATAAAGGTAAGTACAGCAGCCATGACCGGCATAATTGAGCGGCTGGTCAGGCATGGTTATGCCCTCAGGGTCTATGAGCCTCGCGATAGAAGGATAATCAGGATAAGGCTCACCCCTAAAGGTTCAGATTTAATTAAAAAAATTAACCGGCAAAAGCGTGAAACGGTCATTCATATATTCGGCAGAATCAGCGAAAGCGAACGCCAGGATTACCTGCGTATTCTTACGCGTATAAAGGATATATTAACCACAGAAGAGCAGAAACAATCTTAATGAAAAGAGCGTTCGTATTTTTAATCACCTTTATGTTTTTATCTTTAGGCCTGGTTAAGGCAGAAGAGATTACCCTGACGCTCGATGAGGCCCTGGGTATAGCCAT
>JBAXNZ010000009.1:0-15273 GCA_037133515.1 bacterium | reverse complement strand
CAGGATATCCCTTCCCTCAAATGTCCCGTCAGGCTCGGATAAGACCAAGATATCACCGCTAGCTTCCTTAAAACCTTTCCAGATAGCAAAACCGTAACCCTGTTTCGACTCAAAGACCTGGATAGCCCTGGTCTTCCTTACCTCCTCTTCCGTTCCTTTCGCAGCGTTATTATTAACTACGATAACCTCATCCACATATCCGGTATTAAAAAAATCTTCGATTACCCCCCCTATAGAGTCTTTTTCATTGTAGGTAGGTAATATTACAGAGATTTTCTTATTTTTCCACATATAATCCTTCCTTTTTATGAGTATCGCCTTCCTTAACTTTTTTTGCCACCACAAGGAATTGTCCGGCCATTGGCTTAAAAGGAAGCCTCAAATACATCCTTACCAGAAAGGCGTTCTTGGGGATCCTTGATTTAAATGTCGCCGGCATAAACTTAGGGAGCTGCTTCTCAATAACAAACCCCTGCCTTTCTAAATACTCGGCAAAAGAAACGTCAGTGAAGATCTGTTTGTGGGTCTTATCATCAAAATATCTTTTTGCAAAATATTTATAATTTGGCTGGATCACGATCAAGCGGCCGTCATCCCTTAATATCCTCTTGATCTCCAACAAGGTCTTATCAAAATCTTCGCCGGTAAGATGCTCGAAAAAATTACTGGCGAATACCACATCCAGATATCCTGAAGCCAGGCCGATCTTCTCAGTAGCAGATTGCCTTAAGATACGCACATCAGGATTAGCGAATTTACCTATATCATAGAAGATATCCAGCGCATATTTTTCCTTCGCTTCTACATTATTGATAAAATCACAGTATCCTGCACCAAGATCCATTATCTTAGACTGAGGAGGGATAAATCTGCCCAGATATTTTGCCAATTCTCTCCAAACCAGGCTTCTGTTTTTGTCAAATTTCAGCCTGGTCTGAAAATAACCTTGCGCATCATCCTTATGTTTATTCTGCAGATACGAGAAAAACAAGTCCTTGAATATTATTTCGAGTGGTAAGAATGTGATATGCTTCTTAAAACGCAGCCTCGCAATCGGCCGGTAAAAATACAGGAATGTGCGGAATAATCTAAAGGCAAAACCGTGAGAAACAACGTGTAAATCTAGTTTTTTATCGATAAAATAGCTCGTTACATAAAGCGTATTCAACAGCCTGACTAGCCTTTTATTAAGCCATGGCATAATATTAGCGCTGTTATCCGGGCCGAAATCCCCCCAGTCTCTGAGCGTTTTCGGCTGGTTATAACCGTATTCCACCGCCATATTAAAAAGCTCTGAACCAGGATACGGGGTAAATTGATTAAAAATAGTCATATGGCAATAAGGATTCTCTTTCAATAGCTGAAATACCAGGTTAGTAGTTTTAAAGATATCATCCTCGGTTTCCGTGGGTATTCCGGAGAAGAAGTTATAGGTAGGATGCAGTGTAGGAAAATTGCTTAATTTCTTATTAACGTAGATTGTTTGCTCTACGGTTATTCCCTTCTTCATTATATTTAGCATTTTCTGCGAACCTGATTCAGCCCCGATATGCAGGTTTCTAGTGCCGATCTCGGCAAGGAAACTCAAAGTCTCGGTATCCATCCTATAGAGATCATCAACTCTCACGCCTCTAAAATCAAATTTTATCTTCCAGCCTTTATTTTTTATCTCGGAGAGTATCTTCTTTGCCCTGGCCTGGTCAATAAAAAAATCGTCATCTAAAATACATATATAACCTGGATCAAACTTTTCTACCGCAAGCTCGATAGAACGAAGGGACTGCTCGACACTCAACTTTCTCCACTTGCGCCCAGATATAGTCGGCGCGTAACAAAATGCACAATTATGCGGGCACCCTCTGCTGGTCATTACGGATATAACGCGCTCCTCATAGCCTCTTCTGTAATAATTCGAGCTGTCGATCAGCTCATAAGGCAGGTCCGGGCACTCCTCCAGATCAATCTGCTCCCTTGCATCGTTATGGTATATTTTACCTTTGATTTTATAACTTATACCTTTGGTATTATCCAACCCGGAGTTATTTTCTAAAGCCTGAGCCAGCTCATAAAAACTCTGCTCTCCGTCTCCCCTGACCACGATATCAACCAAATCATCTTCTAGGGTCTGTTGCGGCATAATTGTCGGGTGTATCCCGCCCCAGACAACCGGGACTTTAGAATTTAACTTTACTATCTCCGATACGCTCAAGGCGTATTTTATCGGAGCGCCGGTCATAACAGAGACCCCGACGCAAATAGGGTTTTTGCTTAATTGATATAACAACTTCTCTTTCCAATCAGCCTCCACCCTCTGGTCTATGATCGTAACATCATAACCTCTATTATGAATAATGGCAGCAACATACAGCAGGCTCAAAGGAAAATCCTTGATTACCTCATCATAGACTCCGGATTTCGGATAGACTAAAATAACCTTTTTTGACACGGCATTAACCTCGCTTCTCTAACTTAATAAATGGCTTATCGTAGAAAACCACAAAATCAATATCCTTAGCCTCAATATTAGCTTCTTTTAAAACACCAATTTATGGCATTGATCGGGAAGTTAAAATCGTGCTTCTTGCGGCTAAAACGCTCCTCCTGTACCGCGGCGATAATCTCTCCGTCAACTACCAGGGCTGAGGCGCTATCATGATAAAAACAGGATATACCTAATATTTTTGTTTTCATAATTCTACTAAATGCGCGTTGCTATTATTTCAATGGCAAAATAACCGGGTACTGTAACTTTGAATATTTTTCTTAATTTAACTATGATATCTTTAGCTGCTATTTCTAAGAATAACCTCTTTTTAAATATCTTTGCTAGCCTGATCAAGACAAAATCCAGTATAGAAAATTTTATTGCGGGAGTTTCCAAAAACACAGTCTTAAAACCATACTTTCTTAACTTAGAAATAAGTTCTTGCGGGTTAGCGTATTCCCTCAGATGCGTTAATTCCAGCACCCTTTTCCCGTTTTTATTCTTTAAATAATACCAAGCCCATTTCTTTTTCATAACGGTAGTCAAAAGCAATATCCCATTAGGCTTGATAATCCTTGCTATCTCTTTTATAAACATCTCGTCATCTACATGCTCTATGGCCATCGTTGAGGCAATTATATCGAAAGTATTGCTTTTAAATTCTGTATTTAATATACCACCTGTCTTAAAAATAACTCCTGGGCATAATTGCCTGGCCAGAGAAATTGATTCTTCAGCAAAATCATATCCTACCACATTGCAATTAATAAATCTGCTGGCTACTTTATGTATATTGTAAAGCAAGACTCCGGCTCCGCAGCCTAGATCTATTATGGCCTTGTCATCGCATATGTATTTTCTAAACGTCTCCCAGGTATTTGCAGAATAAAGAGAGAAAGTAATATCCTTTACCGGCTCAAGAGACCATTTATAGCAATCATCAAAATACTTTTTATTGCTACCCATTTAAACTCACCGGGCTTCCTTTATTTTTGGTTCAAGAGGCGCTGCCCTTACTTCGTAAATATCGATCTGCCCTTGAGCCTGAGTAAAAAAGGAGCCGTCTTTCAAGCCCTGTTCAGGAGAAAAACTTTTCACCAGCTTAAGCATGGTATTGTTTGGGATCTTACTTAGCTCTTCAGCGTCTTCGGCTAATTCTGTATTTAAATACCCTTCCCTATGCACTAATACATACTTTACTCCCAACCAACTCAAGTTTCCGGCAGTATCGGCTTCTGATAACCTTGCTATCTTCATAGCTATGGCGTTAGCATAAGTACCTGGGATTGTGCCATTGATAATTCTTTTCTCGTGCCTTGTTTGGTAAAATTTATACAGTTCATTTGGCCCATTTATATCTATAGGATATTCGGCAATAGCAAAATCTCCTGCCTGGTTCCTTAGCCAGGAATAAGCCTGCGGCGCCTTGAGTTCAATGATTTTAAAAGGAGGGTAGTTCCAGAATTCAAAAAGCAATAAAATACAAGCAAGGACAGCCACGGCAATTTTTGTTTTCTGCTTCTTTAATTTTTCTAAAATATACTTAAGCCCGAATCCTGCCAAAACCGCTACTGCCAACATTACGACAATCCCGAAACGACAATAGGCCCGAAACATCGGCAGCAGCTTATACATAAAGAATGAAGGCATATAGACCTTAAGCCCAAACCAATTCCACCAGGGCGGCTGTGAAAATAGCCAGGCAGCTAGCGCTAAAACTATAAAAAAGCCGATATAAAAATTCTCTTCACCCTTAGCCTGTTCGCCCTTCTGCCTCCTCCATCTCTTGAAGACAAATAAGGCTAGTACAAGCGGTAGCCAACCCAAATAGAGAGAGTGTTCAGTAAAACTAGTTCCATAAAGAGATGTGCCTACAAAACCTTCGGTTATTCTACCGAAAAGAGGGTGAAAGGAAGGCGGCAAAAAATAACTAAGTGGCCTGGCGGATTGAGTGAAGAGGTCTTCAAAAGGCCTGACTATTCCCCAGGCGTTAGCTGACGAAGAATTTATATTAATAGTACGCAGAATAGGAAAAAAAGCAAAAAATAAAAGAGCGATATTCACAAGAACAACAGCAGCCACCCAAAAAGATACCTTAAGACCTTCTTTTTTCTCTTTATACAAAAAATACAACACAAAAATAGTTGAAAGGATTATAGAAAAATAGGCATAGTAAAGATCGAATGCGAAGATGAGATACAAAGAAATTAAGGCAAAAACTATGTTCCACTTGTTCACCTTTTCTTTAAGCCTGAATAAAGCAAAGAGATAAAGCGGCAGCCACTGCGTATGCGCAAGCCCTAGGTGCTGCCAGGCGCGGGCAAAATGGTAAGGACAAAAAGCAAAGATGACTCCTGAAAATAGACCGATAAGATTACGTTTGGTAAGATAGCGAACCAAAAGATAGGCAAAGAATCCTGATAATATAAATCCGGATACTACCTCCAAATTGTAGGAGCAGAATTCATTTGTATGCACAGCCAGTATCTTTTTTAATGCAGTCCATAGAGGATACACTCTTTCGACAAAACTAAAATCTAGGCCAAAGGGAGCGGCGACTAATGACGAGAATGCCGTAGAGATATGGTGCTGATAGGCATAACGCAACCACCAAAAATACCAAACAGAGGGTTCATCCGTAGAAAAGAAACCGGAAATATGGGTGTTTATTTTGAAATAAAGAGGGAATGTCATAATAAAGGTTAGGGCCCCAAAGAGAATAAATACGGCGGGTATAGATAAATCAATCTTCCACTTTTTCAATTCGCAAGCTCTCTTTTTTTATACTTCCACATCTTCTGCGAAGAAAAGAATTTACCGGTCATACTTAAAACTGCTATTCTTATCCCAATCCTGGCAATTTTAACAACATAAACCAGGTCTTCGAAGTTTCTTATTTTAACAATAATTCTTAAGGGGTTAGAATAATTTTTCAAGCCATCTCTAAAGAATCTTTTATAAGCAAGAGTCAAAAACCCCTGTAGCTGGACAGGAGTAAAATATTTTGTCTGCGCTCCTCGGCCAGCTAGCCTTATCCCGATATCCTCAAAATCACTATCTTTACAAGACAGGATAGGATCTCTGCCGTAAATCGTAGAGGGCGGAAAAATCAAGGTTATCTTCATTTTAAATTAAGGACCTGCCTAAACAGGGTACCGAACCTCCCTAATCTATGCTTCAGATAATAAAATATCAAACTGAAATTGCCGACGGCAAGGCAATTAATAATTTCATTAATGACACTCTTTAAGGCAAAATGATTATAGATACTCCTAAGCACGTCTATACGCACACGACTTACATTCAACGAAAAATCTCCTAGACTATAGATCCTACCCTGCTCTTCTAAATTATCCGGCAATTTAAAAAGGTTTTTGCTTACGCAATAATCATAAAGCCTGGTTGCAGGATAGGGCTTAAATATAGTAGCTATAGTCTGATGTGCCCCAAGCGAATCAGCTAAGTCTTTAGTCTCTATAACTTCCGCTTCGCTTTCATCGGGAAGCCCAAGCATAAAGAGCGCACCGGACTTAACGCCTGCGTTACGGCAGATTGTAAAGGCATTTTTTGTCATCTCTACAGTCTGATCTTTTTCTATGAATTCTAACATCCTGTCCGAACCGCTTTCTATGCCAAATTCGATAAAACGAAGCCCTGCCTCCTTTTCTTTTCTAAGCCTCTCGGTTTTAATATGGTTGACGCGTGAAAAATGCCCAAAGGAGTACCTTTTCTTCTTTTTAATCAGAATATCGCACATCTTTAAAACCCTTTTTTCATCAACATCAAACTCGTCATCGTAAAACTGAAATCCCCTTATGCCGTAATTGGATTCAAGATACTCCATATGCTCTACTACCTTTTCTGCAGATATTCCTCTCCAACGCCTGTGATTAACTGCCTGATTATAACAAAAAGCACAGCGCCAAGGGCAACCCCTGGAGGTATTAAGGGTGATAACTTTATTTGAATAAAATTTCTTCTGGATGTATTTTTTAATATCTACCAGGTCCCAGCCGGGATTAGGCAGAATATTCAAATCTATGAAATCCCTATTTTCATTAAGAATAAGTTCCTTTCCTAATTTATATCCGAGATTCTTAATCTGCTCTAATTTTCCTTCCCCGTAACGTAGATAACGAGCCAATTCTAAAAGAGGAAACTCCCCTTCCCCGCTTATCACGTAATCCACGTAAGGCTGCACCAAAACATGCCGAGGAAATATGGTCGGATGTATACCTCCCCATACCAGAGTAACATCTTTATGCCTTTCTTTTATAATTTTAGATATATTTATTGCGTCATTAATAACCGGGCCAGTCAGGCAGGATATACCGACTATCTTGGGGTTTTCTTTAGCCATAACCTCGCTTAAACTACGGTTATCTACGTTTCTGTCTAATAGCGCGACAGAAAAACCATTGTTCCTCAATAATCCGGCTATCCAAAGGATTCCGTAAGGCAGGTATGAAGGAGGTTGCCCCTGCCAACTCTTAGCGTTAATCAGCAAAACTTCGGTGTACGGCATCTTAATTATTACCCCTAAAATTTATCTTGTGCCAAGTCTCAAAAATAAGCAATTTCCAAAGCAGGGAACTATTCTCGATAGACTTCAAGCCTTTCTGCTTACTGAATAAATTTTCTATATCCTTAGCCGGCAAAATACCACGAAAATAAGCATCTTTGGAGAATAAGATATCCTGCGCGAAATCGCGTAACTCATTTTGCAGCCACTTGCCGATAGGGAGGATAAAACCATGCTTTCTTCTTTTTAGGATGCTTTCCGGAAGCCGTCCCCGCATATATCTTCTCAGGAATATTTTTGTAGAAAAAAGGGATACCTTCTTAGAGCTTCTTAATCCGAGAGCAGCCAGAAGGAACTTATGATCCAGGAAAGGCACCCTTGCCTCTAAGCCATGCGCCATAGTCATTTTATCTACTTTCATCAACAGGCTGTTAGGCAGGATATTCTTAATCTCAAAGGCTGCCATAGAATCAAGAAAGTTTTTTCTTGGTTCAAATAGACTAGAAAATGTATCAAAGGGCTTACGAGAATCCCCATTATAAAAGGTAGTAAAATAGAAATAGAGCCTCTTCTTTAACACTTGAGGCAAAGGCAACGAGGCAAGCTTATACCAGTTGTATCCTCCTAACGCCTCATCTCCTCCCTCTCCCACCAGGACTACCTTGACAAATTCTCTGACTTTTTGAGCAGCAAGATATGTAGCTATGGCGCCTCCATCGGCAAGCGGCTCATCCATATGCCAGACGATCTCCTTAAGCAATCCCTTGAGGTCTTGCGGCTTAATAATCAATTCATGGTGCCTGGTCCTGAATTTAGCGCAAACTTCTCCGGCAAACTTCAGCTCATCGTCAGGCTGACCGAAGCCCACGCTAAAGGTCTCTATATCTTTTACCCCCTGCTCATGCATAATCGCTACTATGGAGCTGGAATCAAGCCCTCCGGATAGCAAAACTCCTACCGGCACATCAGCTACCAGGTGCGACTTTACAGCATCTACCAGCTCAAAGGCTACTTCATCTTCTGTGCACTCTTTTATTTCTGACTGATCTAAAAACCAGTATTTTTTTTGGATCAACGCGTTATTTTCAAAGACTAGCATTGAACCAGGCTCAAGCTTATAGACACCCTTAAACATCGTCTCGGGAGTAAGAATACACTGAAAGGCAAGATACTGAAAGAAGCCATCTTCATTAATCTCTCTCTTTAGGCTCTTATATTCCAATAGCGCCTTGATCTCAGAGGCGAAGAGTAATCTCAAACCGTGATGAGCATAATAAAGCGGCTTTATTCCTATGCGGTCACGAGCTAGGATAAGCTTCTTCTTTCGGCTATCCCAGATAGCCAAGGCAAACATCCCCTCCAGGTTATTCACGAAACTTTCTCCGTACTCCTCATAGGCATGAATTATTACTTCAGAATCACTCTGGCTATTAAAGGCATGGCCGCGTGATTCAAGTTCTTCCCTAAGCGCCTTAAAATTATAGATCTCTCCGTTAACGACCATCCAGAGCGTAGAGTCCTCATTACGCATCGGCTGCCTGGCCCCTGGACTCAGATCAATGATGCTCAAGCGCCGATGGGCTAGGCTCATCATCTCATCCTCATAAAAGCCCGCGTCATCAGGCCCGCGGTGCGATAATGATTTATTCATCGCCTCAAGGAGCCTTCTGTCTTTTTCTCCGGTAAATCCGCAGATCCCGCACATCTAATTATCCTAATTTAGAAAGTATTGCTTTCGCTGTTTTTTCCCAGTCAAATTTTTTTGAAACCTCAAACGCCTCTTCGGATAAGGCCTTTAGTTTACTATCGTCCGTGAGTAAAACCAGCGCCTTCTCCACCAGATCATCCACATCGCCTATCCTGGCCTTTAGGATACCTGCAGGGTAGATATCCTTGTATATAGGCAGATCATATGCCAGGACCGCAAGTCCGCAGGCCATAGCCTCGCAGATAACCATCCCGAAACTTTCGTAGAAACTGGGGAAAACAAGGAACCTGCTTTTTTTCATGATTTCAAACTTTTCCAGGTTATCCTTAAATCCAAAAAAGAATACATTCCTCTGAATCCCGTATTTATCCAGAATGGGCTGCAAAGAATAAGCAGGGATATCGCTTATCAAGGCTAGGCTAAAATCTTTTTTCTTCTGCGATATATTATTTACAAAGCTCATTAAATCATCCAGCCCCTTCTGCCGGTGCAGCCTGCCGATAAATACCGCATCATACTCTTTTTGCGATGAGCTTGCCCTGGCGATGGTGTCTTTATCTGCCGCACCGTAAGCGACCAAGACACGCTCCTCAGTAAAACCGCTCGTGATTAATTTAGCCTTATCCATTTCATTTGAAACTAAAACCAGTGAAGCATATTTTTTTAACTGCGATATTACATACCTCTGTGAAAAATAATAATAGAGGTCTCTTAAGCCGGGAAGACTTAATCCGGAGGTAAATACATTTTTAAAACCTTTGAGGGGGTGAGGAGAAATTAGATGTAATCCACATATCAATTTTGCATCTTTATGCTTCTTTTTCAGGTTTATAGCAGGAATTGAATCTGCCAACAGATCAGAAGAAGAATAGATAACATCATCGGGACTCAAATCCAGATTCCGCGTAACCTTATTTGCGCCATTTATCCTTTTTAAAAATAGCCCTAAAGTAGGCTTAGAGGGATTAGGGTTAGAGTCTGAGATTAACAAACGGGCTCCTGTATCTTTATAACGCTCCACCCCTACCTGCGGAAGTACGAGGGTTATGCTATGGCCTGCCCCTATGAAATACCTGCTGTATTCCAGGGCCCTCCTATCAGAACCGCTCATCCCCTTTTCGGTGGGAATAGCATTATTGAAAATAAAGATTCTCATTTTTTATTTAAATAACGCTGTTGAATAAAATGCTGTTTCAAATAAAAGACCTCGTTGGCCAAGACTGAAAAAGGTATAAAACCAAGGCCTCCCTTTAAATCCGCTATTATTTTTACAAAAGGCATTAATGAGATCGGGAGCCCGGAAAAAAACTTCTTTAGCTTAACGCTAGAGATAACCCTAGCACACAGAGACTTAGGCAGAAGCGGTATACTGCTTAATAACAGCGCATAGCGTTGATAAAACGATGTGGACTTTGTCTTGCTGGCAGTCAGGGTAGCTGTGCTATAGAGACCATCATCCCTACCTCCTTCTATTTCTTCTATTTTCTTCTCATCAAGCAACCCTAATTCTCGAGCCTTCAAGATAATCTCTGCCTTAGGAAAATAAAGCAGGCTGTAGCAGTTAATAATATCCGGCCTGATGCGGTTTAATAACTGTGCGGAATCCAAAACATCACCTTCTGTTTCAGTAGGGATATTCAGGATTTGGTCAACTGCAAAATGCAGCCCGTGCCTCCTACAAGCCTGGGCTGCGGCCACCATTGCTTCGTTAGTCTCAAACCTGTGTAGGATATCCTTCCTGAGCCTCTCTGAACCTGACTGCAGGCCGAAGTCTATTGTGCTGCAGCCGGCCTCTTTAAGTAGGCCGATAATATCTTCGTTTACTAGGCTGGGGTGCGCCAGGCAATTAAAGCTTAAGCCTATCTCTTTTTTATAACGCGGGATAAACTCTTTAAGCCAGTTTATATCGGTAGCAAATACATCGTCCATAAAAACAAAGTGCCGCGTCTTAAACCTCTCCTTTCTCTCTTTCAGCTCGCCTAAGACATTATCCACGCTTCTACGCCTCACATATCGCTGCCCCTTATAGAGTGAGACAAATGAATGGTTAGCGCAATAGGTACAAGAGTAAGGACAGCCCCTGCTGGTTATTACGGAAGTAGTGATGCGGTAAGATGAAGGCAGCAGCTCATAAAACAATCTTTCGTCAGGAAAGGGGTATTTATCAAGGTCTTGTTCCAGCGGCCTTAGGGGATTAGCGATTACAGCGTTATCCCTTTTAAAGTAAATATTGCGTATGTCTGTTCTCTTATCGGAACTTTCAGCAAGTTCAAGAATAGCCTCTTCTGCCTCTCCAATACAGACCATATCCACGGCTTCCTGCCTAATTACTCTTTCAGGCACCAGTGTCGGATGCACTCCTCCGAAGATGATCGGGATATCGAAATATTCTTTGATCTTCTTTGCCAGGGAAAGCCCCCACTGATAGTTGGCAGTAACTACGGAAAATCCGATCAGATCAGGCTTAATCTCCTGCAGGCGTCTTAGTAAATATTTTTCTTTTGAGAAATACCCTGCCAGTTTTTTGTTCTGTATGTATGCCTTGGCAAACTGGCGCGGGTCAAAAAGCAGATGAACCTGGTGGCCATGCTTTTTCAAATAGCTTGACAGGTAACCAACGCCTAAATTCTTGTCTTCGGAAACAACGAAAGCTATCCTCACGGTTATATACGGTTAATTTTTTGCTTCAGCTCTTTTAAGAAACCTCTTTTATCTCTACACCTGAAAAGAAACCAGTTTATCACATCCCAGGGATCAACAACCGCAGAGGCAGACACCTCGCACTGACACCAGCAAGAACATCCCTTTATTTTTTTTCTTAGACTGACTGCCTTCGATGAAGAAAGTATCCTGTCCAACCTCTCTTCTTTTATATTTCCAAAAGACTCATCGATTAAGACGCAGGGCTTGACTTCGCCGTAGGGATTAATAACCAAAGAGGCATAGCCGGAATAACAGTTAAGGCCCCGGGCCTTCTTTTTCTCCATCAGCAGGCGAAGATTATCCATATAATAATGATACCCGAACATCTCCCGCAAGGTATTTGATATCTCGTTTCTCATCTTACTGTCTAAATCATCGGCATAGTCTTCATTATTAAAATACCCCGCGCGTTCAGGCAGAAAACAGGAAAATTCAGCGCCTAAGCTATCCGCAAGAGACTTTACTTGCTTAATCTCACTGTAATTATGGGCATTCAAAGTCATGCCGCTGGTAACCGGAACGCCTAACTGCTTTGCGAATTTAACCAGATCAAGCGCTTTCTCAAAAGCACCCCGGATACCTCTTACCGTATCGTGTGTCCCGGCGATGCCATCCAGAGAGACAGCCAGGCTGAATTCAGGATAAAACTTCAAGATTTGACTTATCTTCTCCTTAGTCCCTTGCACCAAGCCGTTTGTCTGTATCCCAGTCTTGACATGCGGCAGTATCTCTCTTATAGACCTCACTACCTCTACAATATCCTCCCTTAAAAAAGGCTCTCCGCCAGTAAGGCCTATATGCCTTAATTCACGCAAAAATTCTTTATTACGCAAAAGGAATTCCCTGATCTCCGAAAGGCTCAACTCTTCCTTTGCCTTTTGCGGCATAGAGATATATTTATTCCATATACCGCAAATCTCGCATCGCGAGTTACATTTAAAAGTTGTAATAAAATTGATAAACCACGGCCGTACCCTATCCGCAGCAGACCTTTTATACCTAAAATAAGCTGTTTTAAAGAGTGAAGTTATTAAATTTGGCATAATTATTAACCCCTGGCCAAAAAACTTATCCAATCATTAGGCCCCTGCCATTCAGTATCCGGGTCTTTCATCTGCTGCAAGCCCATAGTAGGCCTGCCTAAAATATTTTTTAGGCACAATTCAACCCCCTCCAGGAATGAAAAAAACCTCACCGCAAGCGGCTTTTCATAACTTGGATGCAAATAGTGAAGGTTAGCTTGAGGATAAATCCTCCTGACCATTGAATTCAGCCCCAGACGGCCTACGTTGATATCCTGAAAACCTGTCTTAGCGAGCAAATTAGATACAGACTTTACATTAAAGTGGACGAGGTGAATATTGTCAAATACGCTTTTCTTAATTGCCAGGCTAAAAGAATCTACTGCCTGCGGAGTATAAGGAATCTCTCCAATAAAAAATCCGCCTTTTTTTATTAACTGCCTTATATTCATCATCTCACCCAGCGGATCTCTTAGATGCTCAAGGACATGATAAGCGAATACCAGGTCATAGTCCTCTTTTTGATGTAAAGATAACTCTTTAACGGAACAACTAAACGGCATTATCCCGAATTTACCGCAAGAAGACTTTACCTCTGACCTGGATAATTCTATGCCAAAGACCTGCGCCCTCTCTTTCTTCAGGGCATACAAAAACGCGCCATTACCAGAGCCTATTTCAAGGACCTTCTTTCCTCTTAGAGATATATTGTTTTGAGCCAAGAATCCCAGCCTCTGGCGGATACGCATAGATAGGAAGAAATTATGGAAGAGACTTAAGGTATCGCTGATCACCATATTCTTGTAATAACTTTTAAACTTAGAAGTGTACTCCTGCGCGTAGAATTCGGCGATCTCTGGCTCTCCAGGCAAAGGATAAACCACAGCCAATCCGCAAATATTACACCTGACTACATTACGCCGGTTATTAAAAGCCGAATTAAAACCTACGATTGTAAATTCTCTAGAGCCGCAAGAGATACACTCAATGCTAGGTTCCATATACTTACTTTTCCCTCCAGATATACGGCCTTTTGTAGAAACCCTTGATGCAGCGCAGGGCTTTTATTTTCTTGATTACCCTTCCGGGGCTACCGCCAAAGACTACGCCCTCCGGGACATCTTTATGCACAAGCGCGCCTGCGGCAATCAAAGAATTCCTACCAATCCTCACGCCCGGCAGGATGGTACTGTTAGCTCCGATGCTTACGTTATCTTCCACATAAGCACCGCCAAGGCACTTCTGATAACTGGGGCATATAGGATGCAAATCGTCAGTGAAAACCACATTGGGCCCTACAAAACAATTATCGCCTAAGGTCACGTTCTCCAAAAAGCAACCGGAATGGATACGCACATTATCCCCAATCTTATTCCCCGGCTCTATGGTAGAATTTGTACCGATGCTCGTATTATTCCCCATAACATTGCCTTCCCTGATCAATACGTTATGCCCGCTTTGAAAACCACTGCCTATCTTGACGCCCAGGTATATAACTGTCCCTGAGCGAATAATGTAGTTATCTCCTATAACGGTCTTTAACCCCTTTGCCTTCCTGGGCGGCACCCCTAAGGAAACGTTCTTTTGCAGTTTACCCTTACTACCTAAAAAGATATATTTCATATTTTAATCAACCTCCCCCTGTTCTTCATGGATTTTTCAATCGCGCACATCACGCGCACAACCGCCAAACCGCTAGCCCCATCGGTAATAGGCCTTCTGCGCGATTTAATACAATCGATAAAATGTTCACAGACAAGAGAAAGCGGCTCCCTGGGTTCAATCTTGGGACTGATTATATCTCCATCGCGCAGCAGTAGCTTAAATTCTCCGAAATCCTTTACCGGCCGTTCCACAGAAACGCCCTTTTTATAAACCCTTACCGGCTCAAGGCTATCCAGGTCATTAAAGACCACCCTGCTTTTGCTCCCTACTACCACGATCTGCCTAACCTTGTTGGAATCAATCCAGCTGACCTGGATATTGCCGAGTATCCCCGCAGGGTAAAATAAGGTGATAAAAGCAGCGTCCTTTTTACCTGCCTTCAGATATTCGCCGCCGCAGGCAACCACGCTTTGCGGCTCGGCACCTATTAAATAGTTGAATATGGCCACATCGTGGGTGGCCAGGTCCCAGGCCGCATCTACATCGTCCCTTATTAAACCCAGATGTGTTCGCACCGCTTGCATGTAATAAATCCTGCCGATCCTGCCCTTATCTATATATTCTTTTACCTTTCTTACTGAAAGATTGTATAAAAAGGTGTGCCCTACCATCAGAATCTTTCTCCTTGATTTGGCTAAAGTAAGCAGCCCCTTTGCTTCTTTAACTTTCAAGGCCAGTGGCTTTTCTACCAATACATGCTTATTTTTCAATAGACAGATCCTGGCAATCTTAAAATGCGTCTTGGCCGGAGTAGAAATAATAACTGCGTCAAGGTCTTCCTTAGCTAGCATTTCTTGCCAGTCTCTATAAAATACTGCGCCGGGAGTTGGGCTGGCCAACTTAGCGAAACTCCTGGGGTTAAGGTCAGAAACGGCAACTATCTTTGCTCTATCTGAAAGATATCCGAAATTACGCACATAATTAGGGCCCCAATGCCCCAAACCAATAACTCCTAACCTAATCACCATTTTTCTCTCCTTATTTAATAGTTGTGTATAATTTTTTCTGCGTTTTCCTGGCCGTAATGGACCAAGGCGAATCTTCTACAGTCATTGCGCATCTGAGCAAGAGTATCACGCCGCGCTGAAAGTTCTTTTATGAGTAAACTCAACTGCCGGGAGTTGGGCTGGCCAACTTAGCGAAACTCCTGGGGTTAAGGTCAGAAACG